>JAMNXX010000047.1 GCA_023623095.1 Bacillota bacterium
ACAGGAACGCTGACAAAAGGGGTGTTTCATGTACAGGAAATTCATCCTGAAGGCATTTCAAAAGAAGAATTGTTGGAATTGGCTGCTTATGCGGAAAGCTATTCGAATCATCCGATTTCACAATCGTTGAAGCGCGCTTATGGAAAAGAAATCGATCATCAGTGGATTGCAGATGTGGAGGAAATATCCGGCCATGGCGTTTGTGCTACCGTTTATGGGAAAAAGGTTTTTGCAGGCAATACAAAATTGATGAAAAAGATGAATATTTCCTTTGTGGAAGAGGAGCTTGTTGGTACGATTGTCCACGTTGCTGTCGATGGTCAATATGCCGGATATATCCTGATTGCCGATGAAATCAAGGAAGATTCAGTGCAAGCGATCAAAGACCTCAAAGAAGCAAATATTAAAAAGACCGTTATGCTAACCGGTGATAATCAATATATTGCTGAAAAGGTTGCGGCGGAGCTGGCACTGGATGAAGTTTATGCAGAATTGTTGCCCGCTGACAAAGTTGAAAAGGTAGAAGAATTGTTTTCACAGAAATCTGAAAAAGGAAAGCTCGTCTTTGTGGGGGACGGCATGAATGATGCCCCTGTTTTAGCCCGTGCGGACATTGGGATTGCAATGGGCGCATTGGGTTCTGATGCAGCTATTGAAGCGGCTGATATTGTGATTATGACGGATGAACCTTCTAAGATTGCGACTGCCATGAGGATTTCTAAAAAGACATTAAAAATTGCCAATCAAAATATTGTATTTGCAATCGGTATAAAAGCAGCGATCCTTATCTTAATTGCTCTGGGAATATTTACGATGTGGGCAGCGATATTTGGGGATGTGGGTGTTACGATTCTGGCGATATTTAATTCTTTTAGAGCACTTCATGTAAAGAGATTATGATTGTGAAAAAGCTGAAAACCCTAAGGGCGTGTCGAACTTTACACATAAGGTGGAATGTTTTTATGAATCAAAACAAAAGCGAATTTATATACCAAAATGGTTCTGTTCGGAAAACGAAATTTAAAGAGAATATCCATATTTTTAGATGCCCGATATGCACAGCAGGAATGGGCATCTATGATTTTAAAGATATCCTTTGTGAAAAGGGGCATTCCTTTAATATAGCGAAGAAAGGGTATGTGAATTTCTTATTAAAGCCTGTAAAAACAGAGTATGATAAAGAAATGTTTTATTCGAGGAATAAAATAATTACAAAAGGTTTTTTTGATCCGATACTAGAATATATCAGTGATTGGATAGCGGGCAAATCAGATCGAGCCCATCCAAAAACCATGAATATATTCGATGCCGGATGTGGAGAAGGCTCCCATTTGGGACAAATTATCCATCGTTTACGTAGCAAGGGCGTGAGTGACCTACAAGGTGTAGGAATCGATATCTCTAAAGAAGGAATATGGATCGCTTCAAAGGACTATTTTGACATTATTTGGTGTGTAGCTGATCTGGCAAACATTCCTTTTAGGAGCAAACAATTCGATATTATCCTAAACATCCTTTCTCCTGCAAATTATAGAGAATTTGCCAGGACTTTAAAAGATGACGGATTCTTGGTTAAAGTGATTCCGGGAAGCAATTATCTGAAGGAATTGAGAGAAGTTTTTTATGATGGGATGGACAAACAAACATATTCCAATGATAAGGTTATCGAACTTTATCGCAAAAACTTTAAGATATTGGATTTGCAGGAGATCCAATATCGTCGGATGATCGATAAAGAAAACATTATGCATCTTATAAAAATGACTCCTTTGTCATGGGCTGCCACAGCGGATCGGATGAAACAGGTTTTTGATATGGGAATCGATCAGATAACAGTCGATCTTTCTGTGATCGTCGGCCAAAAAAACAAGTAGACCTCTTCTCTTTTTTGGGTATTGTTTACAGTAGAAAGGGAGGATATTTGTGTTTGAAATGACAAAGGGAGAACGGGCATTCTTTTCTACGGCATTGGATATCCTTGACGATGCGATGATAGGGCTTACAAAAGATTTTAAAATATTCCTTTGGAGCAAAGGCGCGGAAAAAAAGCTTGGATATAAAAAAGAGGAGATCGTCGGAAAATCCGTTCAAGTATTGATCCCGAAAGATAAAATGAGCGAATTTGAAAATCAAATTCATATGGTTCAAACAGGCAATACGATTGAAAGTTATGAAACTTTAAGGATTCACAAAAACGGAAAGTTGGTTGACGTATCTGCCTCATTGGCACCTGTTTATGATTCGGATGGTGTTTTTAGCGGGGCTATTGGGATCTACAAAGATATTTCAGAGAAAAAGGAATTATCGAGAAGATTACAGAGACATGAAGAAAGATACCGGCTTGCCCTTGAAGGGGGACGGTTTGGCGTATGGGATTTTGATATACGTACCAACAACCTATTTCACTACAATGATTGGGAAAAGATACTCGGTTATGAAGCAGATGAAATAGAGAACCACCTTGATGATTGGCTGAAATTGGTTCACCCGGAGGATTTGCCCAATGTGGTTTGTAAATACGGGAAACATTTAGAAGGAGAAGAATATATTGTCGAATATCGTATCCGGTGCAAAAACGAAGAATATAAATGGATAAGGTCGAAAGGAAGGATAAGTGAATGGGGAGATGAGGGGAATCCGATACGGATGGTGGGGACAAATGAAGATATTACAAAAGAAAAACGGATACAGGAAGAGCTGAAAGAGAAGTATAAACAGCTGGAATTATTAAAACGAGAGGCAGAAAAAGCAAACAAAGCAAAATCACAATTTTTAGCGAATATGAGCCATGAAATAAGGACGCCGATGAATGGAGTCATTGCGACGATACCACTGCTTCAATTAACCGATCTTACCGAAGAACAGAGAAAATATGTTCAGATGTTAAAAAATTCTGCAGATACTTTGCTTGCAATTATTAATGATCTTTTGGATATTTCTAAATTAGAATCCGGTAAAATCGAGTTGAATCCTGAACCATTTAATTTAAAAGAAACCCTCAGCAGCATTTATGAGGATCTTTTGGTGGCGGGGAATTCCAAAGGGCTGGAAATCGGCTATTATTTAGACCCCAATATTGACTTTCACATTATTGGGGATGAGTTAAAATTAAGGATCATTTTAACAAATCTAATCAATAATGCAGTGAAGTTTACGGATAAAGGCTCGATTTCTTTCCGGATAAAATTGATTGCTTCCGATGTTAAACGTGAAACAATTGAATTTTGTGTCAAAGATACCGGAATTGGAATCGAAGAAAGTTATCAGGAAAAAATATTCGATAATTTTAGCCAAGGGGATTTATCATCAAGGAAAAAATATGTCGGTACCGGATTAGGGCTTGCGATCGTAAAACGACTTGCTGCGCTGATGGGCGGACATATTTCTTTTAAGAGCAAAGTCGGAGAAGGAAGCACTTTTTATTTTACATGTACATTTGAAAAAGCGAACCGGAGAGCAGACGGGCTCAAAGAAAAGGATGTTGTGGAACAAAAAATTAGACCAATTCCGGATAAAGTCATTTTGTGTGTCGAGGATAATTTGATCAATCAGGAGATCATGGAAAACATCATTACAAAAAAAGGGTACAAGTATATTGCCGCCTATGATGGGAATGAAGCATTGGAAAAATTAAAAGACAATCAAATTGCTCTGATCCTTATGGATATACAAATGCCGGGGCGAAACGGATACGAGATTACGAAGATGATTCGCAATATGGACGATCCGATAAAAGATGTACCGATCATTGGAATCACGGCATATACGATTTATGAGGATAGGGAAAAATGTATACAGGCAGGGATGAACGACTACATATCAAAACCGTTGGATATAGGAGAATTTTATAAGATGCTTGATCTTTATCTGGGAAATTCAATAAACAGCAGCACTTGACATCAAAGTGCTGTTTTTTGACATGGGCAAAAGACTATTTTGTTTGAATGGTTTGTAAATTAGCGTTGTGTAATTTGGTGGAAAATGGCATAATTAACCTAACGAACGTACGGTAGATAAAATTCAGAACCACAAAATGGGTGATGATAAATTTGAAAAATAGTACAGATGATAAGATCAGATATATTGCATTCCGATTGTTTTTAGAAAAAGGATATGAGGCGACAAATATAAGGAATATCTGCAAAGAAGTTGGTATCAAGCCATCTTCCTTATATTTTTATTATCGCTCGAAACAAGAATTGTTTTTTAGTCTTTATGATGAAATTTGGGACGAAAAGATCCAATATCTTGAAAATATTCAAGCACTCAAACAAAATCTCTCTCCCGATACAAAACTCTATATTTTATTTAAAAAGACTATTGAATATTGTTCGCGAAATATCATAAAACAAAAGTTTTTACTTCGATATCACCTGTTTCCATCGGAAGAGTTAATGAATATGATACGGGACAAATTCAGGTTTTGGACGAATACGGAAAACAATATCGCTTTAAACATCATGGAGGAGTGTTTGGATAAAAAAATATTAGACAGTCATAGAAGCGCGGATGATTACTTAAGGGAGTATGTAAAATTTGTGAATGCCCATATGATTGAAATGATTATTTCAAATATCAAAATGAGCGATACAGAAATCCATAATCTATGGCTCAAGTTCTGGAATTATGTTTTTTAAAATGATTGCTGTTTATTTGTTTTCGATAAACAAAATTATTTTTGGAGAGTATGTGATGTCCTATTTATTCAAAAAAGGAGATTGGGAGAAAAGATGATTCTAGATCAAATTGAAAGCGCTCGGAAGGAATTGCATCAGATGATTCATATTCATGAAAGCAGGGTGGCTCATGAGGAGGTCATTGAGATGAGCCAATACTTGGACAAGCTGCTGGTTGAATATATGAGGAATTCAAAGGGAGAGGAGAGCGATGAAGGGCAATGATCCAAGTTATAAAATTGAATTTGAAAAATTGATCGATGTATTTCCATGTGCCGTTTATGTTATAAAAGATGCTGTGATTATTGATTGTAATGATGCTGCAGTCAAAATATTCGGATATGAAAGAAAAGAAGAGCTTTTAGGAAGAAAACCTTATGAGTTATCCCCTGAAAAGCAGCCAGACGGAAGTTTTTCAGCGGAAAAAGGGCAAAAAATGATTGCAAATGCATTCAATAATGAAAAAGAAACCGTATTTATGTGGTTGCACAAAAGAAAGAACGGAGAGCTTTTCCTGGCCGACATTAAGATTTTTAATAAAAATGGGACTCTTTATGCAATTATTGTAGATATCAACGAGACAGAACAATTAAAACAGCAATTAAGCCGAAAAGATTATCTTTACCGGATGCTATTTGAAAATCATGATACGGCTATGATGGTTATCGATCCCGATACAGGACGCATATTAGAAGCAAACCGGGCAGCGATTCAATATTACGGCTATGCAAAAGACCAATTATTAGCAATGACCATAAAAGATATCAATATACTCCGTTCAGAGCAAGTCGTTCAAGAAATGCTTCGGGCGAAATCAGAGAGGAGAAACTATTTTCAATTCATCCACCGTTTGGCTAATGGGGAACAAAGGGACGTAGAAGTTTATAGTTTTCCTATACGGGTAGATGAAAAGGTGCTGCTGTTTTCCATCATCCATGATGTATCCGAGAAATTACATAAAGAATTGATGTTTCATACATTATTTTTTAATTCACCTTATGCAGTTGTTATTTTAAATCGGGAACAAAAGATCGTGAATGTCAATAAGAATTTTACTCATGTTTTTCAGCATGAGCTGGATGAAGTAAAAGGAAAAAACATCAATCAATTGCTTTCCTCTTCCGAAAACAAGACCGAGATCGATCAGAACCTCCAGCTGGTTTATCAAGGAGAAATTGTGAAACAGGAAAGTATCAGAAGGCGCAAGGACGGCAAGCTGATCCATGTGGAAATACTCGGATATCCCGTTATCAACCGCCAATCAATTATTGGCGTATATGTTATCTATCAGGATATTTCGGATAAAAAGGCTTATGAGGAACAATTGCTGTTGTTTAGAAAAATACTGGAAAATAACTCCGAAGGAGTCGTTATTACGGATACGAAGGGACATATCGAGTGGATCAATAATGCCTTTGAAGAGATAACGGGATTCTCATTAAACGAAGTAGCAGGAAAGAATATGAATGTTCTAAAGTCTGGGATTCAAGATCGAAATTTTTACAAAAACATGTGGGAGCAGTTGATCGATAAAGGGAGATGGAGCGGGGAGATATGGAACAAAACAAAAAAAGGTGAAATTTATTCGGAGTGGTTGATCATCAATCGCATCAGAGACAATACAGATAAAAAGGCATATTATGTCGGTATTTTCAAAGACCTTTCAGAGAAGAAGAAAATTGACAGGAGAATCAGCGAACTGCAACAAAGAGATATTTTAACCGGACTGTACAATCGGAACTATTTTTTAGAATCGGTGGATACATATATCAAAAGCTGTAGAAAGAATGGACAATTTTCAATCATTTTTATCGATATAGGGGAATTTAAAGATATCAATAATTCTCTTGGGCATCATATCGGAGATAAATTGTTGGTGGAGCTTTCCAAAAGATTGCTGCTTTCTGTAAATGATAACTGCGTATTATCAAGATATGGCGGAGATGAGTTTGCGATTTTATACAAATTTTCCGATGCAGAAAAGAATATTAAGAATATTTCGAAAAAATTGCTGGAAAATATCAGACGGCCTTTTATGATTGAAAATACGATACTCAATATAACCGCAAACATTGGCATCAGCAGGTTTCCTGATGATGGAAAAGATGCGGAAACTTTGGTTAGACATGCAGAAACGGCGATGTATAAGGTAGCAAGGGGACAGCTGGATGACAGAATTTGTTTTTATTCTGAGGAAATGTCTAAGGAGATTGAAGAGCGATTCTTTTTAGTCAATCTTCTAATCGGAGCAATCCCGAAGAATGAGCTGAGCATTTGTTATCAGCCGATTTTTGACATAAGGAATCCTAAAAATATTGTGGGGCTGGAAGCGTTGCTGCGATGGAACAATTTCATTTTAGGGAATGTTGCCCCCGACAGATTCATCCCTTTGGCGGAAAAAACCGGATTGATTATTCCTATCGGAGAATGGGTTTTAGAACAAGTATGTAAACAAATCCGTTTGTGGAAGACGAATGGCTGTCGGACTGTGCCCGTCGCTGTGAATATTTCAGCAAAACAATTAGAACAGATCGATTTTTCTAAAAAAGTGATTGAGATTATAGAAAAAAATCATATTCCGCCCAATTGCATTGAGTTGGAAATAACCGAAAGCATTTCTTTAGGAAGTTTTGCGATAATCGTTAAAAATTTAAGGCAATTAAAAAAGCATGGGATTCAAATCTCGATGGACGATTTCGGTACAGGCTTTTCTTCTATTGGTCAGTTAGAGATTTTTGAGTTGGACAAGTTAAAGATCGATAAGATTTTTATAGACGATCTGCTAAATACTTCTAAAAAACAAAATTTAGTAAAGTTGATTATTGCGATGGCAAAAAGTCTGGGTTTAACGGTAGTGGCAGAAGGAATTGAAACGGAAGAACAATTGTCCTATCTGAAAGAACTTGGCTGCCAATTGGGACAAGGGTATTTGTTTAGCAAACCTTTGCCTTCAAAAGGAATCGAAACATTACTTGGCTTTTGATAGGCGGTATTTGAAAAAATAAATTTTATAAATGAAAAGGAATTCGATAGATGGATAATATGACGGAACCTTGTGGCTGGGAAGAATTTGATCATCATATGGGTACAAATTTATATCCAATTTGATAGAAATATTAAAAATGAAAAGAGAAGGGGACGCTTATGAAGAGTATAAAAACAAAGTTGATCGTTTATTTTTCTGTTTTATGTGTGTTCTCATCGATTGCTCTAGGGTTTATTTCAATTGAGAGAGCCGTTGAATCCCTTACGAAAGAAGCGGAAAAGGCACTTCATGCACTTGCTGTTGAGGCCGCAAGGATAACGGAGAGCCGAATCGAGACACAGAAAAAGACTTTAGAAATGATAGCGATGCAAGAAGATATTCAAAGCATGGATTGGACAGTTCAGCAACCGATATTAGCAGATCTGATTGAAGAAACAAATTTCCTTGCTATCGGAGTCGTTCAACCGGATGGGACTGCTTATTTTCCGGATGGAACAACAAGTCAATTGGGGGACAGGGTCCATGTGCAGAAGGCCTTCAATGGAGAGGCAAATGTATCTGATTTGTTGATCAGCCGCGTAACAAATGAATTGGTTTTAATGTATGCAGCACCGATTAAACGGGATGGTGAAGTTGTAGGGGCGCTGGTGGGCCGTCGCGATGGAAATGCATTAAGTGCAATTACAGATGATGCAAACTATGGGGATACCGGCTATGCTTATATGATCAATAGCAAGGGAGTGCTTGTTGCGCATCCGGATAAGGATAGAGTCCTCAATCAGTGGAATCCGCTCGAGGAGGCAAAGGAGGACGATACACTGAAATCTGTAGCGACGCTGTTTGAAACGATGTTGAAAGAAAAAACCGGAGTCGCTCAATACACCTTTGAAGGCAGTGAGTTATATGCCGGGTATGCCCCTGTTGATGGCACTGACTTTATTATCGTCATTACGATCAATAAGGATGAAGTATTATCTGAAATTCCGGTTTTACAAAGGAATATCATTTTATTGGCGGCTGCTATTTTATTGTTCAGTATTGTCATCATCTATATCATAGGACATTCCATTACAAAGCCGGTCATTGGAGTCGTAAAACATTCAGAAAAAATAGCATCTTTAGATATTACGCAGGATGTAGATG
>JAMNXX010000022.1 GCA_023623095.1 Bacillota bacterium
GATCTCCTCGATATCAAAAGCCGGAGGGATATAAAATGAACATCGGCCTTTTTTCTATATGCATTCTCCTTGTGGGATTATTTTTGATCTTTTTTTCGTATGAAAAAAGCGATATTTCCATAAAAGAAATCAGCCTTATTTCTACGCTGGCAGCCGTTGCAGGCATATCGAGGATTCCCTTTGCTGCGATTCCGAACGTGCAGCCCACCACTTTTTTCGTCCTGCTGTCCGGTTATGTTTTCGGCCCTGTCTATGGATTTATGGTAGGTGCTGTTGCCAGCCTGGTATCCAATAGCTTTCTGGGACACGGTCCATGGACGCCATGGCAAATGATCGCTTGGGGTGCCGCCGGAATCTCTGCGGGACTTTTAAAAAAAGCCCTTCCAAAACCCAAAAGAATTCCCCTTAGCATCTTTGCATTTTGCTGGGGGTTCTTATTTGACTACATCATGAATTTATGGCAATGGATCGCTTTCATTTATCCACACACCCTGTCAACTTTTATCGCCGTCTACGCCGCATCCTTTTATTTTGATCTCATGCACGCACTGTGCAATTTTATACTCACTTATTTATTCGGAAAAAATCTCATCAATGTGCTTTCAAGATTTAGGGATAAAATCCATTATACAGAGATTTCCTAAAGCCAATTGATATTTTTATAAGTACAACTTTCTTGCATATTCGTAAAGAACGCTCTTCCTGACAAGGAATTTGAGAAAACAAATCCTTCAAATTTTGCTCAAAAACTTCGGGCGAGCACAGCTCACCCCTCCGTTAGCACCCCAGAAGTTGCCATATACAGAAGGACTGCGGAAAGCGGCAACGGTGACTGATAAAAGATTCGCCAAGAAAAGCCTCTGAAAAATTTCTGAAAATCCGTGAAAACAGCAGGACGCTGTTGTAGGGGCGGTCTTTGACCGCTCGCTCCTTTACTTCGGGCGACACAGGTCGCCCCTACAAAATATATTGGACAGGACGTCCAGTAGGCAGCAGTAGGATTTTCAGAAATTTTGAAGAGCCGCTTTTCTCGAATCTTTTATTGGAATCAGATGCGCTTTCCGTAATCCTTCGCGAATATATCTTTCGAAAATCAGTAAGGGCGAGCACAGCCCGCCCTTACAGTTGCTTTTAAAGCATAAGTTGCTTCTACAAATTTATTGAATAGGATGCCCTATAGGCAGTGGTAGGATTTCAGATTTATTCAGAAGCCTGGATTCCTTTTGCGATAAATGCGGCAATATCTTTTCGGTACTGCATTCCTTCAAAAGATATCCTCGCCACGTTCGCATAAGCTTTCTCTCTCGCTTCCTTCAGCGTATCTCCCCAAGCCGTCACCCCTAAGACCCTTCCTCCGCTGGTTACGATTTTGCCCTTTTCTTTTCGGGTTCCGGCATGGAAAACAACCACATCCGAATCCACATCCTGCAAGCCTTGGATCACTTTTCCCTTTTCGTAGCTGCCGGGATAGCCCCCTGAGGCAAGGACGACGCACACCGTCTTCTTCTCCGTCCATTCGAGCTTTTGTTCTTTTAATCTTTGATTCAAGATGCTTTCAATGACATCGAGTAGATCTGTCTCCAACCTCGTCAGCACAACCTGTGCCTCCGGATCCCCAAACCTCGTATTAAACTCCAATACCTTCGGCCCTTCTTCTGTAATCATCAATCCGATAAACAATATGCCTTTAAAATCCAATCCATCTTTTTTAAAGCCTTGGATAATGGGGGTTAAAATTTTCTGTTCCACTTCTTTCTGGAGGGCATCATCATAGATATAGCTGGGAGAATAATTCCCCATCCCCCCTGTGTTGGGACCTTCATCATTATCAAATATTTTTTTATAATCCTGTGCGCTGACCATGGGGACAATGCTCTCTCCGTCTACAAAACACAAAATCGATGTCTCCACCCCTGTCAGAAACTCTTCCAGCACGACTTTATCCCCCGACGCACCGAACTTTTTCTGCACCATCATCCCATCCAAAGCATCGAAAGCCTCCTGCTCGTTTGCAGCGATCACAACGCCTTTTCCTGCCGCCAGTCCATCCGCTTTGATCACAGCCGGATACCCATAAGCTCCAACCGCATCCTTTGCTGCATCGATATCCATAAACTCCATATATCGCCCCGTCGGAATACCGTGGCGCATCAGAAAATCCTTTGTAAACGCCTTGCTCCCTTCCAACTGGGCACATTTTTTATTGGGACCGAAAACCCTTAAGCCCTCCTTCTCAAAGAGATCCGTAATTCCCGCAACCAGGGGCGCTTCCGGGCCCACTACCGTCAGATCGATTTTCTTTTCCTTTGCGAAATCACGAAGCGCTTCAATATCCTCTGCCTGAATATCCACAGTTTCAGCCAAATCCGCAATCCCGGCATTACCTGGTGCGCAGTATATTTTCGATACTTTGGGACTTTGATGGAGTTTCCACACGAGCACATGCTCTCGCCCGCCTCCGCCTACAACCAATATTTTCATGTCTATGACCTCCTCCGCAAGCTCCGACAATTTGTGATTAGTGTTTAAAATGCCTCATCCCCGTAAATATCATCGCAATTCCGTATTTGTTTGCCATTTCAATCGATTCCTCATCGCGGATCGAGCCACCGGGCTGGATGATAGCCGTTACCCCCGCCTTTGCAGCCGCTTCTACACAGTCTGAAAATGGGAAGAATGCATCAGATGCCATAACGCTTCCTTTTGTATCCACGTTAGACTGGCGGATCGCATTTTCAACAGCCCAGATACGGTTGACCTGCCCCGGTCCGATTCCGATCGTTGCCTGATCCTTTGCCAAAACGATTCCGTTAGACTTAATGTGTTTGACAACCTTCCATGCAAACCTTAGATCTTCCATCTCTTTTTGAGTGGGGATGCGATTCGTAACCACTTTTAAATCTTCTTCGATAAGCAATTCGTGATCCACTTCTTGAATCAGAATGCCGCCATTCACCTTTTTCATATCCAATGAACCTTTTGGCTGTTTCTTTTCAATGTCCTCCAGCTTCAGCAACCGGATATTTTTCTTGGATTTCAAAATTTCCAACGCCTCGGGTTCAAAATCCGGTGCAATCACGATTTCTACAAATATTTTATTGATCTCTTCTGCCGTCTGCTTGTCCATCTTGCGATTTACTGCAATGATTCCTCCAAATATGGATACGGGATCGCATTCATAAGCCTTTTTATAAGCAGTATACAAATCATATCCGCTTCCCACACCGCACGCATTCGCGTGTTTGACAGCAACTACGGAAGGTTCATCGAATTCTTTCAGAAGCTCCAGCGCACCGTTCGCATCATTGATATTATTAAAAGAAAGTTCTTTTCCATGAAGCTGTATGGCATTGGCCAAAGAACCCGGCTGATTGCCGATTTCCTTATAGAATACCGCTTTTTGATGCGGATTTTCTCCATATCTTAGCTCTTGAGCCTTTTCATAGGTCAGCGTCAATGTGTCCGGAAGCTCTCCTTGAATTTGCTTTCTCAGATAATCAGCGATCAATGCATCGTAATGGGCCGTATGTTCAAATACTTTCAATGCCAATCTGTACTTTGTATCTAAAGACACTTCTCCCGACTCTTCAAGCTCTCTCACCACATTATCATAATCATCCGGATCGCATATCACGACCACATCTTTATGATTTTTCGCTGCCGCTCGCAGCATGGTCGGCCCTCCGATGTCGATATTCTCGATGGCATCTTCCAGCGAAACGCCCTCTTTTAAGATCGTTTCTTTGAAAGGATACAGATTGATCGCAACGATGTCGATGGGAGCGATATTTAATTTTTTCAGCTGCTCCATATGTTCCGGATTACTGCGCATCGCAAGAATCCCTCCATGTACCGCTGGATGGAGCGTTTTTACCCTTCCGTCCAAACATTCTGGATATCCTGTTATATCCGATATGGCAATGACCTGTATGCCATTTTCGGAAAGTATTTTTGCCGTCCCTCCTGTAGAGATAATCTCCACTCCTATCTCTTGGAGTTTTTTAGCAAACGCTACAATGCCTCTTTTATCTGAAACGCTGATCAATGCACGCTTTTTCATCTTTCTATCCTCCTTATTTTATCTGGACTCTTCGTCCCTCCACATGTAATCTTCCTTCCGCAAACAGCTTTACTGCGAGAGGAAGGAGTTCATGCTCTACGACCAAAACCCGCTGGGCTAATGTCTCTGCTGTATCATTTTCTTTTACTTCTACCGCCTTTTGTAGAATGATCGGCCCCGTATCCGTTCCCTCATCTACAAAATGAACGGTCGCTCCTGTGACCTTTGCCCCGTAATCCAACACAGCCTGGTGAACACGCTTCCCATAAAATCCTTTCCCACAAAAGCTAGGAATGAGCGATGGATGAATATTGATGATCTGATTTCGATAGGCCTCTACAATTTTTTGATCCAAGATAGACATATATCCTGCCAAAACAACCAGATCAATTTGTTTTTTCCGGAGAACATCTAAAATTTTCTCGGTTCTCAGATTCGGATCCGGATAATTGCCTGCTCCAATATAACAGATTTCCAATCCATGTGCCTCTGCACGCTTCAGCCCATATGCATCTTCCCGGCTGGATATGACCACCGCTATCTTTGCAGGGATAAATCCCGACTCGATTCCATCAATAATAGCCTGCAAATTTGTCCCTCCACCGGAAATCAGTACAGCGATATTTATCTTGGACATATTTCCACCCCATGATCTCCGGATACGATCTGCCCGATACGATAGGCTTTTTCACCGTTTGCTTCCAGATCCCGGATAATATTTTCCCCATCCTGTTCATTCACAACGAGTATCATTCCGATTCCCATATTCAAAGTGGAAAACATTTCATCCTGTTCGATATTTCCAAGCTCTTGGATCGTCTCAAAAATAGGCAAAATCGGCCAAGTGCCCAATTCGATTACTGCTCTGAGCCCCTGGGGAATTACCCGGGGAATGTTTTCATAAAATCCGCCTCCCGTGATATGAACCATCCCTTTGATTTGATATTTTTCCATCAGCGCCATGCAAGGCTTTACATAAATTCGAGTTGGCTCTAGCAAAATCTCTCCCAGAGTTTTGCCCGAATCATCGAATGGCTTTTCCACGGAATATCCTAAATTTTCGAAAAACAGCTTGCGCACCAGAGAATATCCATTGCTGTGGATGCCGCTGGAAGGCAAACCGATCAATACATCTCCCTCTGCGATTTGAGAACCGTCAATGATCTTCTCCCGATCCACTATCCCAACTGCAAATCCTGCCAAATCATACTCGCCGTCATCATAAAATCCGGGCATTTCCGCAGTTTCTCCCCCAATCAGTGCACATCCTGCTTGAACACAACCATCTGCAATTCCTTTTACGATATCTGCGATCTTTTCCGGTTTGAGTTTTCCCGTCGCCACATAATCTAAAAAAAACAAAGGCTTTGCACCCTGGCACAATACATCATTGACGCACATCGCGACACAGTCCTGTCCCACCGTATCATGCTTATCCATCAAAAAAGCAATTTTGAGCTTTGTGCCGACGCCATCCGTTCCCGACACCAAAACAGGGTTCTTATATCCCTCCAAGTCCAACTGAAACAGCCCTCCAAATCCCCCAATATCACAAAGCACATTGGGATTGAGCGTTCTTTGGATATGCTTGCGCATCAGCTGAACAGCTCGGGCTCCTTCATTGACATCCACACCTGCTTCTCGATATGTTAGCGATTTCTTCTCCATCATTGCTCCCCCTATCTCTTCTCAAAAACATATTGACTGCTTTCCCTCGGGACCTCCATCGGATAGTTTCCGCTAAAACACGCACCGCATAAAATATCTCCGGGCATTTGAATCGAGCGGAACAGCCCCTCGATGCTCAAATATCCCAAACTATCCGCATCGATCATCTTTCGAATCTCCTCTACAGAACGGGTCGCACCTACCAGATTCTTTCTTGCAGGAGTATCGATCCCAAAATAACAGGAATATTTTACAGGCGGTGAACTGATTCGCACATGCACTTCTTTTGCTCCCGCTGATTTCAGCAAGTCTACAATTTTTCTGCTTGTCGTTCCCCGAACGATGGAATCATCCACCAAAACCAAGCGCTTTCCCTTAATGTTTTCCTTCAATACATTTAGCTTCAATCGGACGCTTAATTCCCGCATCTTTTGAGTCGGCTGTATAAATGTTCTGCCTACATAACGGTTTTTGATCAGGCCTTCCCCAAAAGGAATCTTCGATTCTTCTGAATAACCGATCGCTGCAACCGTACCCGAATCCGGTACGGCGATCACCATATCTGCCTCTACCGGATGTTCCTGTGCCAAAATCTTACCCGCATTTTTTCTGCTAATATAGACACTTTGCCCATCCAATACGCTGTCCGGCCTTGCAAAATATACAAATTCAAAAGAACAAAAAGCTTTTTTCTCGCCCTTGATTCCCATCATACTGTGAATTTCATTGTCTTCAATGACTACAATCTCTCCCGGAGCCACATCCCGTACAAATTCAGCATCAAGCACATGAAATGCACAGCTCTCGGAGGAAATCACATATCCTCCTTCGAATTTTCCGATACACAAAGGCTTTAGTCCATAGGGATCCCTCACTCCGATGAGCTTCTGTCCCAAAGTGAGTGCAACTGCATAAGAGCCTTGAATTTGCTCCATCGTTTTTCGGATCGCTTCTTCTGCGGACAGGGTTGTGCTGTAGCGCGCTACCAGATTGGCGATCACTTCACTGTCAATAGAAGTTTGAAAGATAGCCCCTTGATCTTGCAACTGCTCTCGAATTTCCGGGGCATTGATCAGATTGCCATTATGCGCCAACGCAATTCCGCCGCCCTTATGCTGCACCACCAGTGGCTGCGCATTAACCACACAAGCATCTCCCGTAGTCGAATAGCGGACATGCCCGATTGCAATATCTCCCTGAAGCCTTCTGATGATCTCATCTGTAAATACCTCTTGAACCAATCCTGCCTCTTTATAGTATTGAATCCTTCCCCCGTCATTTGCAGCAATCCCTGCACTCTCCTGACCTCTGTGCTGGAGGGCATGAAGTCCGAAATAGGCTAATTGAGAAATATTTTTCAACCCCGGTGCATAAATTCCTATCACACCGCATTCTTCTTTTAATTTGTCCAGCTCCATCATGTTTTCTATCAATTTGGCTACCTCCGATTTCTTTTCCGTTTCTTTTTGAACTTTCTACTGTTTCGAAAATGCTTTATCTTTTTCCAGAACCTCTTCCTCCATTTTTTTGCGATATTCCTTCATCTTTTGCCTTAATTCAGGATATCGAACGGATAATATCTGTACCGCCAAAAGCGCCGCATTTTCTGCACCGTCGATTGCTACCGTTGCAACCGGTATTCCTTTCGGCATTTGAACAATCGACAACAGCGAATCCAATCCATCCATCGTAGAAGATTTAATTGGCAGTCCAATGATCGGGAGCGTTGTATACGCAGCCAAAACACCAGGAAGATGTGCCGCTTTTCCGGCTGCCCCGATGATCACTTCAAATCCGTCTGCTTCTGCATTTTTTGCAAAATTCATCGCTTGTTCAGGCGTCCTGTGAGCAGACAGCACCCGAACACTGACCGCAATCCCAAAGGCTTTCAGCATCCTTTCCGCTCTCTCTACCACCTTATAATCCGAATCACTTCCCATTACAATCGCTACTTTCATCTCTGTTTCCCCCTTCTTTTCTTCAAAGATTTAAAATTTTCAGATCCATCAATCCATTCAGTTAAAAAACAAAAATAAATTCCAAAGAAATTATCCTTTATAAATTTACATTTCTTTCTTAACCAAATGACAAATGAAGCTAAAGTTCAAGTAGAACTTTAGCTTTCCCTAAAGCTGCTTCATATCTATAAGATTTGTTTCCGTTAAAGTTCAGGAAAAACTTTAACGGAAACAATTCATCATATCCTTATGCTAAAATTTCTTTTATGATAAATAGTGCTGCAATAATATACGTGACGATATGAACATCTCTTCCCTTTCCGGATAATAATTTCAGCAGCACATAAGAAACGATACCAAATACCAATCCTTCCGCAATACTATAAGCCAAAGGCATGATGATAATCGTCAAGAAAGCAGGAATGGCTTCCGTAAAATCATCAAAATTGATCCTCAGTATCGGAGACATCATAAAGGATCCAACTAAAATCAAAATGGGTGCCGTTGCAATCCCAGGAATCGCCGTCAAAATCGGTGCAAAGATCATCGAAATCAAGAACAGGATCCCTGTTGTTAAAGCGGTTAGCCCTGTACGTCCGCCTTCTGCGACGCCAGAAGCACTCTCTACATAAGTTGTTACCGTGCTTGTTCCTAACATCGCACCCACCGTCGTCCCTACTGCGTCTGAAAATAGTGCCTTCCCTATATTTGGAACATTCCCTTTTTCATCTAACAAACCCGCTTTTGTGGATACCCCAATAAACGTTCCAAGGGTATCAAACAAATCGACAAATAAAAATGTAAATACAACAATGAGCATGTCCCAAGAAAGAATCTCTTCCCAGCCTACAAATTTCCAGAAAATCGGCTTCAAAGATGGCGGTGCACTCACAACCGCTGTAGGAAGAGTTGCTT
>JAMNXX010000197.1 GCA_023623095.1 Bacillota bacterium
AACAGATATCCGGAACATGCTCCTCCTGCCCTGGGATAAGGACCGCAATTTCCTAACACCGTAATCTTCACAATCAAAACACCTCACTTTCCTTCTTATGGTTGTTATATTATCATATATTTTCATGGATATGTAGAAGAATTTTCCTTCTATAAAACCTTTGCAGCGATGATCGCAAAGGTTTTATTATTAAAGAAAATATTTTTGCCGGATTGTAAGAGGGTACTTTGCTTTTCTTTCCAAAGATCATTGATTCTCAACTCTCGGGCGATTTCATATTTCATTTTATTTAAGGCTTGGACTGCTTTTGGATCTGTAAATTTTTTTGACACGAAATTCATCTCTTTTAAAAAACAAATGTTTGCATGTTTATTGTTTATTTTTCACGGATTTTTATTTCTCATACAAGGCAATATCAGGCGAACTCTATTTTTTACATTTTAAGATTAGAAAAATACAGGGATACGTTTTTTACCGAATCAGTTTTAAAATACAAGGAATCGCATCGAAAAAACTACACATACTAGTTTTGAAACGATCATCCTATCATGAAATAGGAAAAGGATCGTTTCTGAAGCAAGAAAGCTTTTAAGCAATTGAAATCGGAAGTAGCAGAAGAATTGGGATTATCGAATCATGTTCAGATATAGGGAGAATTGACATCTAGGCAAAGCGATGATGTATCTAGTGAGACGATCGAAACAGCAGAGAGAAAACGAGCCAATCAATAGGTGAAACCTGCCTGCTTTTCAGCAGGCAGGTTTAGCATTTTTGAAGTAGGATAAAACTACCTGGCATATTCGAAAAAAAAATACAAAAAATACAATATATGAAAACAAGATTTATTCTTTATGGGTTTATGGGTTGGTGTTTGGAAGTATTTTGGACAGGACTTGGTTCTTTAATAAGAGGAGATGCAACGTTACATGGCTGGACATATATTTGGATGTTTCCGATATATGGGCTGGCGATTCTCCTTGAACCGGTACATGAACGGATACGCGACTGGCCGGTAGCAGTGAGAGGAGGTGTCTATACAGTATTAATATTTGCAATAGAATATGTTACCGGAACCGCGCTCCGCATGATATTGGGTGTGTGCCCATGGGATTATTCTGCGAGCCCTTATTCCATTCACGGAGTCATTCGATTAGATTTTGCTCCATTTTGGTTCATTGTAGGGCTTTTATTTGAAAAAGTGCACGATGCATTGGTCGGAATGAACATATTAAAGAAAGCATCCTAAAAATTGATATCTAGTCTATTTTATTTTTCAATTTCCCTGTAAAGGGGATTTTTTTGTGCCTGACTTTGTTTTTGTATGGTGTAGATGATATAATTAGAAATATGTGATATTGTATCCAGATAAAAAATGAGGGCGGATAATGATGAGTAGTATAGTCATTCGAGATAAGTCTTTTTATAAAAATATGTTTTCGATTGCGATTCCTGTAACGCTGCAGAACCTGATCACATCTTCATTGAATATGGTCGATACCATTATGATTGGAGCGCTCGGGAGCAAGGCAATTGCAGCAGTAGGAATATCCAATCAGTACTTTTTTCTATTTATGCTGTTCATATATGGGCTAAGCAGCGGAGGGAATGTATTTATCGCCCAGTTTTGGGGAAAAAGAGATGTTGAAAACATTCGAAAAGTGATGGGGGTTATATTAATCACAGGCTGTATACTTAGTCTGTTGTTTGGCAGCATTGCTGTTCTTTTTCCTGCTTCTATCACCAAAGTGTTTCTAAAGGATCCGGCTGTGATTCAACTGGCAGAAGACTATTTAAGGATTGTAGGGCTCAGCTATATGATTACAACGATTTCTTATGCATATGGATTTGCCTTAAGAGGAATTGGACAAGCAAAATTGCCAATGATTATCAGCGCAATCGCTTTATGTGTGAACACAGGTTTAAATTATGTGCTGATTTTTGGGAAATTTGGACTCCCCGCTTTAGGAGTGAGAGGAGCTGCCTATGCCACCTTCATTGCACGGCTGCTGGAGATGGGGCTGATGCTCTGGATCCTTTATAAGGGGAAGAGCATTATTGCAGGAAGCATCCGGGAAATGTTAGGATTTTCAAAAGGGTTTCTATATCGATTTTTCACGGTGACGACTCCTGTTATCCTGCATGAGGGATTGTGGGCAGGTGGAATGACGATGTATCTGATTGCTTATGGGAAAATGGGAACCGAGGCATTGGCAGCCGCACAAATTACGACGCATACCGTCAAAGAATTATTTCAGGTAGTAGGATTGGGGATAGGAAGTGCTTGCGCAGTGATGGTTGGCAATAAAATTGGTGAAGAAAAAGAGAACACGGCTGTCGAGTACGCAAAGACTTTTTCGATATTTGCGATTCTTTCCGGAGTCGTTTTAGGGATTGCCTTATACTTCTTATCCCCAATGATCAGCAAGATGTTTGATGTGAGTGAAGCTACCAGACAGAGCATCCACAATATTTTAATCGTGATATCCATCTTCATGGCTGTGAATATGTATTCTTTGGTTTTAATTATCGGAGTGCTCCGAGGCGGCGGAGATACCAAGTTTTCACTTTACTTGGAGTTCTCCTGCGTATGGTTCGTAGGCGTTCCTCTGGCGTTTATAGGAGTACTTTTATTGAAACTGCCCATTTATTGGGTTGTTGCTCTGGTAAGCATTGAAGAGGTTGTTAAGAGTATTATTGGGTATTTTCGCATCCGAACCGGGAAATGGATACGAAATGTCGTACAGGATATGAATTAAAAATTGGGACTTCAAAAATCAGCGGGAAGCTTTTCCGCTTATTTGCTCGATCTCAATTTCAACAACTGCTGTAGCGGCTACGCTTTCTTGAACCAAAGGAGAATTTGCAGACTCAGGAATATATTTCCGGATAATTTCTTTGAGAGCACGGATCTTTATGGATTCGTCTTCTACGATTTGTGCTTTTCCAAAGGCGATGACGCTTTTGAAGCCCGTGCTGGTATCGCAAGGTTCATCTGCATCGATGATCCCTGTCATTTCATCTGCTTCAAAACACACGAAGGGCGTTTTCTTGATGTTTTCCAGCTTATGTCCTTCTTTGGCACAGTGAAAATAAATTTTGTTATCCAAGTACACAAAATGGACTGGAACAACATAAGGATATCCGTTTTCACTGATGGTTGCGAGCCTTCCAACAGGGGCAGCTGCTAAAAAAGAATGAGCTTCCTCTAAATTCATCGCTTTTTCTTTCAATCTCATTTTTCCTTGCATCAAATTTTATCCTCCTTTTTTAAAATTGGAATTTATATGAAACAAATTTTATTTTATTTTATCATAAGTTGGATGGGTATGGAGAATTTTCTAAATGAAATCCCTCGATTTCACTGTATCGTTGTTCAAAAATAAAATCTGCAGCATATATGATGGAGATATGATGACAAAATCGCAAAAATTTATGAAAATCATTATAAAATCATCAAATCGATAAAGGAGAGAAGGTGCATGGCAATATCAAATTGACAGTCCAATATGACGGAAGCCGGTATAAAGGTTTGCAGCGATAAAGAGACAGAAAAGCAGCCGGACCTACCGCTCCTGCAAAAGGATTGGTTTTGAAAGAAGTAAAAAAAGACTCCTGAATGTTTAGGAGTCTTTTCATATTCCGGGAGGAGAACTTTTTTATTCTTCTAGAATCTCCGCCGTCTGCGGCGGGGAACAAAGAAAAAGCCGAATCCGAATGGACCAAACCCAAATGGGCCAAAACCAAAGAAAGGATTGAACCCGAAACCGGGACCAAACCCGGACCATGGGGGAAGTCCAGGGTATTGTGCAGCAAAATAGTCATTTGGATCGTAATAAAGATCCTTTTCTATATAATTATCCATTCTAAATTACCTCCTATATCCTTTATTTCGTGTATCCCATCTATTATTAGATTATGAGATGCAAAAAATATGGTTCCTGTTAAGGAATAAAGATGTTTTAAAATATACATTTTTTTAAATATTCTAACGGAAATGGTATAATAAATATAAACAGTTCATAAACGAAGGGGAGGAAGTATGTTTAAGTTATCCAGCATACAATCCACAGCGATTCAAGTAGCGGAAGCGATTACGGCAGCGATAGGCCTCGAGACGGAGATCATTGATGAAGATCTGAAAATTATTGCGGGAACAGGAAGATATAAAGAAAAAGTAGGGCAATTTGAGGAAGACGGGGACTTAGAATCAGGCTTTATCTACGGACGATTGCTAAAGACAGGAGAAGAATATATTGTTGATGATCCGACTCCGGATCGCCCTTATGGTGCAAAAGAAGGGGAAATGGCAGAAATTTGCTGCCCCATTCGGTTTGAGCAAAAAATTGTAGGTTTAATTGCGTTGGTTGCGTTCGATTTGCAACAGAAAAAAATGCTTTTGGAACAGAAAGAAAAATTTTTAAATTTTTTGAAGCGCATGGCCGATCTTCTTGCAAGCAAACTCGCTGAAATCAAGCATAGCAATGAATTAACTGCGATTTTGGAAGCGATTCATGATGGGATTATTGCTGTCGATCAGCAAGGGACCATCCTTTCCTGCAATCAGCGATGTGAACACTTACTTTCCTTGAAACGAAGTGAATTGATCGGAAAGTCGATTCGGGAATTTTTTGAAGATTGTCCTATTGAAGAGGTCATTCAAACAGGAATTCCATGCAAGGATAAAGAAGAAATTTATTTAGATGGGATGGGAAATTCCGTGCGTTTTTTAAGTACGATCATGCCAATTTATACAAGCCAAGGGATCCAAGATGAAAAAAAAGTGACAGGTGCGGTTATCTCTTTCCAAGATATTTCGGATGTTCGTTCAAGAATCTATCAAATGACCCAGAAGCAAAAACGAACTTCCTTTGATGATATTATCGGAAACAGCCCTGCGATTATGCAAATCAAAGAGCGTGCATTTCAGATTGCTTCCAGTCAGTCTACCGTCTTGATCACAGGAGAAAGCGGTACAGGGAAAGAACTGTTTGCCCGTGCCATTCATGATGAAAGCCCTCGAAAAACGGAGTCGTTCATCGTGATCAATTGCGGCGCAATTCCCGAGACTTTATTAGAAAGTGAATTGTTCGGATATGAGTCCGGAGCCTTTACAGGTGCTAGCAAAAGTGGGAAAGCAGGGAAGTTTGAATTGGCAAACAAGGGAACCATCTTCCTTGATGAGATCGGGGATCTGCCGCTTCATTTACAGGTAAAATTGCTCCATGTTCTCCAGAGACGCCAGGTTGAACGGATAGGGGGCAACCACCCGATTTCTATAGATGTGAGAGTGATTGCAGCGACGAACAAGGATTTAGAGCAGATGATAAAAAATAAAGAATTTCGGGAAGATCTCTATTTCCGGTTAAACGTTATTCCAATTCATATTCCGGCGTTGAGGGAACGGCGAGGGGATATTGTTCTTTTATTAAAATATGCGTTGAAGAAGTTTAATCAGCGGATCCATAAAAATATACTGGGATTTACAGAAGAAGCGCTTCAGCGTCTTTATTACTATCATTGGCCCGGCAATGTAAGGGAACTTGAAAACGTGGTGGAATATGCGGTAAATATGGAGCAAGGGCAGTATATTGGTATCGGGAGCTTGCCGGAACGCATTCAGAGATTTGGCGACGGCATACAAATAAGCGATTGTCAATCCTTAAAGTATCAGACCAATCTGTTTCAAAAAAGGCTTATAGAAGACTGCCTGCGGCAAACAGGTTATTCATTAGAAGGAAAATGCAGGGCTGCACAGATGCTGAAGATCAGCGAATCGACTCTTTATCGCAAGCTAAAAGAACTTGGAATCTATCAATGCACAAGAGATCATATCAATAAGGAATGAAAATAAAGAAGGATTCTGGAAGAGTGTGTAGAATTTTCTAGTATGTGAAAAAGATAGAAATGCATTTTGACAGCGATCATCAGCACAAAAACAGCTGTTATGGGAAAGAGAATGTTGCAGGAGAGTAGGGTGAATTACAGCCGTGGATAATTTATATCTGGAAAAATTCAAACTGGAAAAAGAATTTAAGAAAAATGAGTATCAAGATATCTATATCGGCATGAGTAAAAGCGAACCCCGCGAGATTGTCATCATAAATATACTCAAAGAAAAGAAGTTTCCATGGAAGTCTTATCAAGAGCAGATAGAAAAGTTTTTTGAAAATGTACGCCATGTAGAGGAAACAGAGGAAGGGCTTGTCGTTGTAACCAGGTTTGATGACGGGGAATTCCTTTTAGATTATTTAGAGAAAAATTCTTTCGATATAGAAACAAAGATGGATCTATTTTTGACGTATTTGAGGAAAATTGTAAAATATGATCCTATAGACAATCTATTGAAATATATTTTGGTTGATGAATTGCAGATCGTGATCCATCAGGACCAATTGGCTGTCAACGAGCTGCTCATCATTGGACATGCTCCCAGAAAGAATACGAGCTTCGAAAAGGTTGTAGAGAAGATAGGAACCGTTGCAAAAAGAATTTTTTATCATGTTGATTCGGAAGAAGCGCTTCCCGAAAAAATTAAAAGGTTTATCGATGGATTGGATAAAAACCGGGCTCGTTATTCCAGCATCTATGAGATTTATAGAGCATTCGAAAGGCTATGCAGGCCCGGGCATCAAACGATAGAAACGGTATCGCTTTTAGATACGGGGGAGCGGGTTGATAGAGATTTTTCCCCTTCTTTATCAAAAAAAATCCCGTGGAAAGTCCTGTGGCCTGTTTTGCTCCTCGCGGCAACTGCAGTGGGATATGGTCTGTTTCGCGAACCCATCGAAAACCAAGTTGCAAAAATGATATGGGAAAAACCTCGTGCCCATTTTGAAAAGGTTCCTATGAAAGAAGGATGGGAGTTTATCAACAAAAGCAAAGCAGATGGAAAAGGAAATGAGATCGAAGAATCATTTTGGGAGATTGAAAAGGATGATGAGGTCATCGATACGAAGAAAACAAAAGATTTTACATTTTATGCATCTCCCGGGAAATATAAAGTTACTTTAAAGGTCAAAGATAAATATAATCAATGGAGTGAAGGATATTCGGAAGAAGTAACGATTTTGCATTCGGAGAAAACAAGTCCTGATTTGGATGCTGTTTCTATGCAGGAAGAAAAATTTGAAAAATTGAATATCCTATATGACCCCAATTCGAATATTGCGAAGGATGAGGAAGTTTTTCGGAGCGGAAATTATTCTATGAAAATTGCAGGAGATGGCAGCATATCTGTTCAAAACCTCAATACGGAGAAAAATGCTTCTTTTTCAATGTGGATTTTATCAGATATGCCTAAGAGTATTCAAATCGCGTTTACAGGATATCGCAAGGGGAATCTTGTTTTTGAGAAAACGATGTATTATCAGCCTCTGAAAGTTGGACAGTGGGAGATGGTTCAAGTTTCAGATTTAGGACAACTGGACACGCTGATGATTCAATTTTTTGCAGGAGAAGATGGGAATATTTGGGTAGATGATTTTCATTTCGGTACATATAAATGAGACCTTTAACATAATTTTATCGTGATAGCGGTAAAATTGTGTTAAAGGCTTTCTATTTTGTTTTAATATGAGCATAGTCAGGGCTCAACCTTGCATATAATGGGAGTATGTGGGGGGATTTTCTTGAAAAAGTGGATGTTGGGAGTTATTTTTTGTGGATTATGCGCTTTGGGACTATGCTTGTATTGGGGAGAAATTTTAAATTATGTCAGTGGAAAGACAGGGATTGAATTTTCGAACAAAATGTATAGGAAAGAGGAATATATCAGTTGGGAAGAGAAAAACATATCTGAAAAAATGGATTCAAAAGATCTTGCTATTTTCATTGACATCAATGCAAAAACGTTGGAATTGCTGGATAAGGCTCAAAATAAAACATTGAAAAAATACATCATTGCCAGCGGGAAACCCGGATATCCTTCTCCGATTGGAAGCTGGCAGATTACCAGCAAAGCGAGATGGGGGGAAGGATTTGGGACGAGATGGATGGGATTGAATGTTCCCTGGGGGAAATATGGAATTCATGGGACGAACAAACCCAATTCCATCGGCTGGGCTTCTTCCAGCGGCTGCATCCGGATGCGAAATAAAGATGTAGAGGAATTGTATAAATTTGTTAAGATAGGGACACCGGTTGTTATCTGGGGGGGTGTATTTGGACCTTTTGGGAATGGATTTCGAACCATCACGCCCGGAGATACCGGCGCAGATGTTTATGAAGTGCAGAGAATCATGAAAGAAAAAGGATATTATACCATGTCGGTAGATGGGATCTACGGCGAAGGAATGAAGAGCAGCGTATTAAGATTTCGGAAAGATCATGGATTGAGAAATAGCCATGATATTGACGGGGAATTTTATAAAGCCCTTGGAATTGAGCTGTTTGAATAAAACTTCTGAAAGAAAAGATTTCAGAAGTTTTTTATATTTTTAATAAATAAATATCCGGTGGCTTTTTTGTTAAAGGAGGTGGAAGATTGACATTTTATTTTTCACGTGGGAGAAATGCCGGTTTTCATCAAACACGAATTTGTGGCTATGGGAGCTTTTTTGAAAACGAAGAGAAGAAATCAAAAATATTCAAGAC
>JAMNXX010000144.1 GCA_023623095.1 Bacillota bacterium
GGATTCTTTATACAATAAGTCCGTTACGATTCTTCCTTTCAGAAGGTGTTCTTCTGTTATCCTCGGAACGTCTTCTACTTTGATTCTGCTGTAGAATGCCCCTTCCGGATAAACAATCACGATCGGTCCTACCTCACAAAGTCCAAAACAGCCTGTTCGCACAACTTTCACTTCGTTTGCAAGTTGAAGCTTTTCCAATTCTGTTTCAAATGCTTCTATTATTTTTTCAGAGCCTGAAGAAGTACAACCCGTTCCTCCACAGACCAATACATGTGATCGATACAATTCCATTTTCCGACCCCCTCACTCCATTTTCCATTAAGCTGCTTCTTGATTCACGGATCGATTTTCTAATTTCTATTGCCTGCTTTCAGCGTCAGGTTCAGCTTCTTTTGTCTTATCGTAAAATATGCGCCAAAAGATAGGGACAATCACAGCACCCAGCATATTCCCTATGGCTACAGGGGTAAGGTTGTTCATCTATTTGAATAACGGAACATTTCGATTTTTTGATCCCTACATCAATTCTCTTCCCTGCAATTTCTTTAAGCCTAACATTCTTTTTTCATAAATCTTTTCCTGCTAAAAATATTATATCAGAGCTTTCTTGCAAGAAAAGAAGTATCTCTCTTTTCAATAAGGTAATATTTTCCTGAACCGGAACCAATCCGCAAACATCAACACATTCTATTTTTTTGAAATTCACTTCTTTTTTATAGCCGCTCAAAATAAAAAAGAAGCCCAGATAAATTTTTAATTTTTACCCGGGCTTTGATTCAAGAAGGTCTCCGTATATTTCACTGTCTCCTCTTCAAAAGAGGCAAAACACAATCTTTAGAAAGAACCTTTTTTAGTATCCCAATATATTATACCCGCCGTCCACATGAATAATCTCCCCCGTAATGCCGCTGCTTAGAGGGCTGCAGAGAAACAGCGCTGTATTTGCAACTTCTTCCGGCTGAATCAGGCGCTTGAGCGGCGTTTTTTCTTCAAATCCTTTCAGCATATCCGTAAAACCTCTTACTCCCTTTGCCGCTAACGTTTTAATCGGTGCGGCAGAAACTCCGTTGACCCGTATATTGTCTTTACCCAAGTCAGCAGCCAAATATCGGATGCTCGAATCCAATGCGGATTTTGCTACGCCCATTACATTATAATTCTTTACAACTCTTTCTCCTCCCAGATATGTGAGGGTAACGATGCTTCCGCCTTCTGTCATGAGCGGTTTCGCATATTTGGAAACTGCCACCAGAGAATATACGCTGATATTTTGCGCCAAAAGGTATCCTTCTCTGGAAGTATCCAGATACAATCCTTCCAGCTCTTCTTTTTTTGCATGTGCGATGCTATGTACCACTCCATGCAGCGTTCCAAACCCTTCTTTTACTTTTTCAAATAACCTTTGAATATCTTCATCCTTTGTCACATCACATTCAACCAACAATGGTTTTTCTTCCCAATCATCTATCAGCTTTTCCAAACTCCTGAGGCTCTTTTCTCCCTGGTAGGAAAAAGCCAAGCGGGCGCCGGCTTTTTTAAAAACCTGTGCAATGGCCCACGCGATGCTCCATTTATTCGCGATCCCCATGATCAAAATATTTCTATCCTTCAATAATGTATTCATCTTGCACACTCCTTATTTTTATTGATATTTTTATGAATAGCTCCAACCATAGGAGCAAATGACTATTGCAATTTTTCTAAAGCTTTTATCATGATATCCCGTGCAATCGGAGCAGCACTCTCTCCCCCTGTTTTATCAATGCTCTCCAGCACCACAGCAATTGCTATCTTTGGATCTTCTGCCGGCGCAAACCCAATAAACCATGCATGGGTCTTTTTCGTTTCATTTTCTGCAGTACCTGTTTTCCCCGCCACTTTTACATTTTTGATGCGCGCATTTCTGCCTGTCCCTTTTTCTACTACTTGGACCATCATCTCTTTTAACTGCGCGATAACCTCTTCGCTGCTTACTTGAGATAGGGTAGCTACTCTGCCCGTTTTGATCGTTCTTCCTTCCGGCGAAAGCACTTCTTTGACCAAAATGGGTTTCATCATCCTTCCGTCATTAGAAATTGAAGCAGCAACCATCGCCATATTCAACGGTGTCACCAATATTTTTCCTTGTCCGATTGCAGAAGCACCGAGATCCGGCTTTGTAACGATCTTGCTTTCCGGAAAGATAGAATTTTTTGTGCTTAGATCAAATGAAATCTCTTTGTTAAACCAATATCTTTGCGCAGTATCTTTTAATTTTGTCTTTCCAAGCTCCAGCCCCATCTGGCTAAATGCCACGTTGCAGGACTTCACCAGGGCTTCTTCCAAATCGATGGCTCCATGTGCCGTCTCTCCATAGTCCTTTAAAGTATAGCCTTCGATGGAAACGGATCCTTTGCATTGAAATCCTTTGGAAACTTCCTCATCCTCCAATGCTGCCGTAGCCGTGATCACCTTAAAAACAGAGCCGGGTGTATATAGCCCCATCGTTCCCCTGTTCAAAAGCGGGCTGTCCGGGTTCTCGATGATTTCCGTCCAGTTCTCTTTCAGCTTCGAAGGATTAAAATCCGGTTTGCTGACCATCGCATAGATCTCCCCGGTCTGAGGATTTAACGCGACGATGGCTCCTTTTTTTCCTTTCAGTTTTTGGTTTGCATACACCTGCAGATCATGGTCGATCGTTAAAATAAGATGATTTCCCTTTTTTTCGGTTTTCGAAAGTTTGTCTTTAAACTCCTGGATTGGATTCCCCGCATCGATAGCCAGCAGCTCCTGATTATAGGATGACTCTAATCCTGCTTTTCCGTATTCTTTTGAGCTGTACCCGATAATATGGCTGTATATATTTTCATATGGGTAATAACGGATTTGTCCATTTTCGGTTTTTTCACTATAAGCGAGGGTATTTCCGTTTCTGTCTACGATCATCCCCCGCAGGATATTCTCCTCATTCACCCACTGCCTTT
Organism: Bacillota bacterium; assembly: GCA_023623095.1. Classification (GTDB taxonomy): domain Bacteria; phylum Bacillota; class Clostridia; order Peptostreptococcales; family Thermotaleaceae; genus JAMNXX01. The sequence continues at coordinate 2,964 of JAMNXX010000144.1, forward strand.
TATTATAAGCATTTTTTTGAATCTTTGCAGCCTCAAATACTTCAAAATAGCTTAAATAAACAACCAAACTGATAAAAAGTCCAGTAAAAACGACCAATACTCTTATAATCCTTTTGGGTTCAATATCCATGCTCTTCCTCCTGTTCCCCATCCAATTCCTCTGAAGCGACTTGTAAGATTCCTAGAGATACAAAGCTAGATATGAGCGAACTTCCACCGTAACTCACAAAAGGCAGTGTCACTCCTGTAAGGGGGATCATCTTCATCACCCCGCCAAGGATGATAAAAGCCTGAAATCCAAACATCATCGTGATCCCCAACGCAACAATGCGGAAAAAACGATGCTGTTGATACAGCGCGATCTTGAATCCCCTATATACCAAGATCATGAAAAGCATGATAACAGCGATTCCCCCAAAAATCCCCATCTCTTCACAGATAGCAGAAAATATAAAATCCGTATGCACCTCCGGAATAAATTCCGGATGCCCTAATCCCACTCCTGTTCCAAAAAAACCTCCTGATGCGATTGCAAACAATGATTGGGTGATCTGATAGCCTTTGCTGTCAATATGCTGCCAAGGATCCAGCCAAGTGATCACCCGCACCTGCACATGGTTGATGAAAAAATAGCTAAACAGGGCTATCAGAGAAGCAAAGGCAAGATTATACAAAATCCATTTCCTGTTTTTGTCATAAATATAAGCGATCGTAATGAATACAAGAAAAAACAGCAGCGCTCCTCCTAAATCCCGCTGGATAAATAAAAATCCAATATAGCTATATACGATCACCCAAAATGTATATGGATTCTTAAATACATTTTGTTTGACATAATAGGAAGCCAAAAAAAATACAAAAAGAATCTTGATGATTTCCGAAGGCTGAAAATTAAACCCTGCTATCCGGATCCAATTGGTCGCTCCTTTTACCTTGACTCCAAACAGCAATGTGGCAATAAATAAAATCATTGAAAGAAGCACATATATATTTGTGAACCTTTCCCATCCTTTCATCTTCTTGGTTATCAAATAGGCCAAAAAGAAACTGAGGATCCCAAACCCAAGCCAAAGGATCTGTTTGAGTCCATATTCAGGATGGATGCGGTAGATCATGATGACCCCAATGCTGACAAGCATTCCCATAATCAAAAATAAATAATGATCTCCATAAGAGATTTTTTGTAGCAAAAAATTAGAAAGATAAATAAGGGCGATCAGCGATATCCCTGCAATGATAAAGGTTCGATCCATATCCTCCCTGTAAAAATAAATGAGGAAGAGCGCCATGGCATTCATCAGAACCAGTAGGTTTTGGGGCGTTTTATAACTAAATAATTTTGCAAGCATCTTTTTCACCCTCTTTAATCTCCCGATACATATAAAAATTCTACCTGGCCGATTTTGATACGGTCTCCATTTTTCAATCTGACTACATCCATGATGCGATCCCCGTTTAAATAGCTTCCATTTGCGCTATCCAAATCCTCGAGAAAAAACGTCCCCTCATCCAGTATCAGCCTTGCATGTCTCCCTGAAATATAAGGATCTTTCAGGACAATATCATTTTCATTCTTCCTTCCAATCGTAACAGAACCCTCCAAGGAATAGACTTCTTTCACCGGAAAAGGGAGTTGGTTTTTTCGATTGACTAATTTGAGATAAGGAATATCCTTTTCCATCCCATCATGAAAATTTTTAATGTCCAAATAGATCAACCGGATGATATGGAAAATAAATATGTAAATAATTAAGATGAAAAAATATCGAAAAATCATCGATAAAAAATCAAACATTCCATCACCTTGCTATCTTTCAATCCCATTTTTACTTGATGCACTCTTTGATTGTTCTCTTATATTATACTAAATATTCAAATAGAACAAAATGACTTTCAAAAGATTCCAATTCAAAAGAAATCTTTTTAAAAGTCATTTCGATTTTAAGTTTTATTTGATGAAATTTTCTAATTCCTCATGCATATACAATCCCTGAAGCGTGATATTTGTTTCAATTAAAAAAGCAGGAAGTGCTCCCATATCCTTTTTCGCATATTGTTTTTTCCACTCTGCATTGACATTTTGTAAATGAGGCTGCGCTGCAGCCTCTCTGAATCTCTCAAAATCTAATGCCAGATTCATACAAACTTTATAAAGGATGTTCCAGTCCCCGATATTCTCATTGTAAACGAAAACCCGGTTAAACAATTCTTCTATTACTTCTGCTGTCCTTTCCCCATTTGTTTGTATGCTGACAAAATCCGTCAACAACATTGCCAAATGCGTATTATATAATATAGAAGGTTGATAATAAGGAATCTCTTGCTTTTTTGCCAACATGCTAACTTTTTTCTCTATTTTGTTCTTTTGACGAATCCCAATCGCCTTTTCCAAAAGGACTCCCTCCGACGGCGTTTGCGGAAATAATTCAACAGGAACCCAGAAAACCCTTACATCTTTTTTCCTCTCTATCTCCCTGACTTCTCTAAACATCAAATAACAATACGGGCAGATATAATCATAGATAAATATTAAATCTCTCACCACGGACACTCCCTCATCGATCTCTGGTATATATCTTTATACCCTTGAAACCATAAAAAATTCATGTTCTTTAGAAGCGTTCCGCTTTTTATTTTGTAATTTTCCTAAAAGGATGTCCTATACCTGCAGCATATTTTCTAATTTTTCTACAAGTCCCTCAAATACATCGAGGGCGCGATGGATCGGTTCCGGCGTTTTCATATCGACGCCTGCCTTCTGAAGAAGATGGATGGGGTAATCTGAACTGCCGCTTTTTAAAAAGTCAATATACCGTTTGACCGCTTCAGAGCCTTCTCTTAAAATCTGCTGCGAAAGTGCAATTGCTGCCGAATACCCAGTCGCATATTTATATACATAAAAGGCATTGTAAAAGTGAGGGATCCTCGCCCATTCAAAACGAATCTGATCATCATAAACCATCTCAGACCCATAATATTTTTTGTTCAATTCCAGATAAATCTGAGATAAATTTTCTGCTGTCAATGCTTCTCCCTTTTCTACCTTCTCATGGATCTTTTTCTCAAATGAAGCAAACATCGTCTGCCTGTATACCGTTGCGCGAAATTGTTCTAAATAATGATTCAAAAGATACATCTTTTCTTTTTTGTCTTGCGTGTTGTTTAAAAGATACTCCATTAGCAGCGCCTCATTTACCGTGGAGGCTACTTCCGCTACAAATATCGTATACCCTCCATAGATATAAGGCTGATTTTGATGGGAATAGTATGAATGCATCGAGTGTCCCATTTCATGGGCAAGGGTAAACAGATCGTTGATCGTATTTTGATAATTCATCAAAATATAGGGGGAGCTGTCATAAGTGCCAAAAGAATATGCCCCTCCTGTTTTTCCCTGATTTTCATAAACATCGATCCAGCCTTCATGAAATCCTTTATCCATGATGCGGATATATTCTTCTCCCAACGGCCGCAGTCCTTCTTTGATGCGTTTTTTCGCCTCTTCATATGGAACTTCGATTTTTACCTCCGGGACGATGGGTACATATAGGTCATACATATGCAGCGCATCAACCTTCAATGCCCTTTTTCGCAAGCTTACATATCGAGCCATTGCATCCAAGCGGCTCTCCACCGCCTCGATCAGATTGTCATAAACCGATACGGGAATATTGTCTTCCGATAGTGCTGCTTCCAGTGAAGAACGATATTTTCTGATCTTGGCAAAAAAAACATCTTTCTTTACGCTGTAGCTCAGTGTCGCTCCAATCGTATTGATCTGATTCTCATATGAATGATAAAGGGCTTTGAAAGCATCTCGGCGCACCCTGCGATCCGGGCTCTCCATCAGCCTGATGTATCGGCCTTTTGTCACTTCAATCTCTTCTCCGCTTTCATCTCGAATCACCGGAAATTTGATATCCGCATTGTTGAGCATCCCGAATATATTCTGAGGAGCGGCAGCAATTTCGCCTATCTCTGCCAAAATCTGCTCCTCTCTCTTTGAAAGAATATGTTCTTTCTGCCGAAAGAGCTCCTTGAAGAAGAAATCATATTCTCTTAAATCTTCATTCTCTGCTAAAAATCTCTTAATTTTTTCTTCCGGAATTTCAATGATCTCCGGCACAACAAAGGATAAAGATCCCCTGACTTGCACCGCAAGCACCTGGGCCTGATCGCTTTTTTCTTGATAGAATGCGTTGCGATTGTCCTCATCTCTCCGCATCCGCGCGTAAACATAAATATTCTCCAGCCTTCGTGAAATTGCATCTCTTAATTTTAATGCTCTAAAAAGCATATCTGCAGAATCACCTAATTTTCCGCTAAATGTACGCATTTCCTCGACCTGCTTTAAGAGAATATTTACATCTTTTTCCCATAATGTATCGTTTTCATACATTTTCTCTAGATTCCACTTATATTGAGCCGGAATATCAGCTCTGTCCGGAACTTTTTTCTTCTCAACCATATCCTTTGGCGGCGATGCCATACACCTTCCTTTCACTTTAAATCATCTACATAAAACCTTTTACAAAACCGTTCAATCCGATTCAAATTGACAGCAGTTCAGGCTGCTTGATATTTTATTCTTATATTATCATATTTTAACAGTATTTCCTCTTTTTCATTCTTCTTTTTATTTTTTGGGCTTGCTTATCGATTCTCCCTGAAACATTCAAAAAAAATTCCTAAAATCAGCTTCTGTATTCTGTATCGAATAAAAAAAGATTTCATAAAGATCTGAATTATAGTATAATGAAATTATTGGGGGTGGATTCGTGAAATTATCAGAAATCATTCGCATTCTATCCGCAAAAATTCACGCATCAGGGGATTTCGATATATTGATTCATTCCTATAAAGCCTCTAATTTATTAAGTGAAATTTTAAGAGGCCCTGCTGATAATTCTATCCTTCTAACAAAGCTAGATAACATCCAAGTCATACGTACAGCAGAAATTACAGATATGCGAGCAGTCATCCTCGCTCATCATATCCCTTCTGATGAAATGATCCAAATGGCTGCAAACAGTCGGATTCCTCTACTTAGCACGAAATATCAACTAAGCCAATGTTGCGAACTCCTTCAGCAATACGGCCTACATAGTTGGTAAGGGGGGCTAAATTATGAGCCATGAACATTTTCATTCTGTTATATTGGAGGAAGATAAATGCATTGGTTGTACCAACTGCATTAAACGGTGCCCTACGGAAGCCATCCGCGTGAAAGACGGAAAAGCAAAAATAATCAAAGAACGTTGTGTTGACTGCGGAGAATGTATTCGCATCTGCCCGCAACATGCTAAAAATGCGATTACCGATCCGATCGACACCATCGGACGATTTCAATATAAAATTGCCCTTCCTGCTCCTTCTCTATTGGGACAATTTGATGAGACGGCAGCAGAGCCTGCCAAAATACTGTCTGCTTTAAAAGAAATCGGTTTTGATGAAGTTTTTGAAGTTTCTCGCGGTGCAGACATCGTCTCTCACTATACCGGGGAACTATTAAAAAATCCAAAAGCACTACCTTTGATTTCATCTTCTT
>JAMNXX010000010.1 GCA_023623095.1 Bacillota bacterium
CCGACGAATGCTATGGAATTGGAAAAGAATGCTTTCACGAGTTTATGGCAGATTATAACTTCGATCGAAGCGAAAAATGGGAACAAAAAGGATTATTAGCGGTTATCGGATTGGGAATTGATCCGGGTGTAGTTGATGTATTTGCAAAATTTGCAGCGGAATACCTTTTTGATGAACTGCATGAGATTCATGTAAAAGATGGAGGCAATTTGCAGATCCCAGGAGCTGATGAAAACAGCGTTATGTTTGGATTTAATGTGTGGACGGTACTGGATGAGTGCCTCAATCCGAATGTAGAATGGGATAAAGAAAAAGGATATATTGTGGATCGGCCTTTTGCAGGAGAAGAACTATTTGAAATGCCTGCAGGAGTTGGAACAAACCGGCTCGTGAAAGTAGAACACGAAGAAGTTGTGCTGATGCCAAGGTATCTGGAAAAATACGGGCTTCGAAAATGCACATTCAAGATCGCCCTTGATGACAATCTGGTCAATGCGCTCAAAGCGGTCGAAGCATTGGGGCTGAGAAGTCTAGAACCAATCAAAGTAGGCGGTGTTGAAGTGGTTCCGCGAGATGTTGTTGCGGCAGCAGCTCCACAGCCTACGGATATCGGAGATGAGATGATTGGAAAAATGTGCGTAGGGATCCACTGCATCGGCATCAAAGATGGAAAGAAAAGAGAAGTATTTATGTATCAGGCAACCGACAATCAAGAAAGCATAAAGCGCTTGGGAATGCAGGCTGTTGTAGCACAAACAGGGTATGGAGCGGCGATCGGCATTGAGATGATCGGTCGCGGACTCTGGAAAGGAAAAGGCGTGCATGCACCTGAAGCATTTGATCCAATTCCTTACCTTCAAGTGATGGAAGAGGTCGGATTTGATTACGGATTGGTAGAGATGGATTCAGAATATAAACAGGAAAAAGATAAAGAAATGATGGAAGAGATATTTAAAAAAGCACAGCAGGAAGCTGCAGCAACAAAATAAGCAAACGTCCTAGGGCGGTCCTTCTTTTGAATTCAAAAGAAGGACCGCTTTTTTTAATTTTTTCAAGAAATTATTTGTGAAAATAATTTTGATAGGGGTATAATTAGGGTAAAGACGTTAAATCATGGAGGAATAAAAACAAATGCCTAGGATTACAAAAATCCAGAACGAGAGGAAATATCCTTATCGCGCGGCAATTTATGTCGATCAGCAATTTCATATGCAAATCGATCCGGAGGTTGTTTATTCTTTTGGATTGAGAGAGGGTCAGGAGATTTGCGAGGAAAAATTGAAAGAAATCGCTGCTCGAGATGCCTATTTAAGAGGGAAGGAGCAGGCATTGCGATTTCTTCGATTTCGGGCAAGGACCGAAAAGGAGGTCAGAGAGAAATTAAAAAAGAGCGGTTTTGATGAAGGGGTTACCCAACAGATCATCGAGTTTTTGAAAGAATATGGTTTTGTGAATGATGAACAATTTGCCAGACAGATGATAGAGAGCCAACGACAGAAGTATGGGAAAAATCGGATTATTCAAGAACTTTCCCGAAAAGGGATCAGCGAAGAGTTTATTCAGAAGGGGATCGCTGAATTAGATGATGAGGAGGAATATGAGAAAGCATTGCGGTTAGCTCAGAAAAAAAAAGAGGAGATACGGGATGCAGATCCTCGGAAGGCCTATGGGAAGGTAGGCCGCTATCTGATACAGAAAGGATATGATTATGAGCTGACTGTCAAAGTTTTAAATAAAGTTTTTCGTTTTTCTTAAATTTTTGTTCGAAAAAAGAGAATTATCATATATAATAATACCGTAAAAAGCCTGAGGATAGCAGCTTCTTTTTTATCTTATGTTCGGAGAAGGTAAGGAAATGAAACTGTTTATCCGGAAGAAAGAGGGGGAATTGAAAGATATGAAAATTATTGTTGCAAAAGATTATGAAGAAATGAGTAAAAAAGCTGCGGATTTCGTTGCTGCTCAAATAATTTTAAAGCCGGATAGCGTCTTAGGACTTCCTACCGGAAGCACGCCAGTGGGAATGTACCGAGAGCTGGTTAAGCGGTATCAGGCAGGAGATATCGACTTTTCCAATGTTGTGACATTCAACCTGGATGAATATTGCGGACTAGATGCAGAAAATCCTCAGAGCTACCATTATTTTATGATGGAAAATCTCTTTGCCCATATCAATGTCCCAAAACAAAACATCCATATTCCTTCCGGTTCTGCTTTGGATATTCAAAAGGAATGTGATCAATACGAACAAAAAATAAAAGATGCAGGCGGAATCGATCTTCAGGTATTGGGAATTGGAAGGAATGGCCACATTGGATTTAATGAACCAGCAACCTACTTTGAAGCGAAGACCCATATGGGTCAGTTAGATGAGGATACCATCCGAGCAAACGCGAGATTTTTCAATTCAATAGAAGAGGTGCCTAAAAAAGCGATCAGCATGGGAATTCGTGCGATCATGCAGGCAAGAAAAATTCTACTGCTTGCAAATGGGGAAGAGAAAGCGGAAGCGATTTACAAAACTGTTCAAGGGGCTATCGTACCACAAGTACCAGCTTCTATACTCCAATTGCATCCAGATGTCGTGATAATTTTAGATGAAAAAGCAGCCGATAAGCTTTCTTTATAAGAAGCATTTGTAGAACGATCCGAAAAAAGATTTTATTTTCCCCAAAATCAGAAAAATGCGCAGAGGTGAGGGGATGAAAAATATGTACTTAGAGGAGTTTGAAAAACTCCAAGAACAGCTCGATGAGATGATGAAGGCAGAACATCCGGATTTGGATGCATTGCTGAAGGTCGGCGCTAGGTTGGACAAGCATATTGAGCGGATTATGAAAAAAGCCTAGCAGGAAAATGGGTGATAAGAAGTGGAAGCAGTCATGGATGCATATAAACCGGATGACTCAAAAAAGCAAGGGAACAAATTGTTCCCTTGTCTTTTTTTAAAGGCATTTTATGATTGATGATAAAAGAAAGGGAATACCCTAAAAAATGCAGCCAAAGTTAAAAACTTTGGCTGCATTGACTTTTGTAGGGTTTTAAAATACAGGAACGATGGATCCTTCATATTTTTCATTGATGAAATTTTTTACATCTTCTGATTGAAGTGCATCGATTAATTTTTTAATTGCCGGATTGTCTTCATCTTCTGGGCGAATTGCCAGTATATTTGCATAGGGGGATTCGCTTCCTTCCATGATGAGCGCATCCTTAACCGGGTTCAAGTTCCCTTCTAATGCATAATTGGTATTGATAATCGCTGCGTCCACATCGTCTAATGTTCTTGGAAGCTGAGCAGCTTCAACGGGTTTAAAAACTAAGTTTTTTGGATTTTCTACAATGTCTTTTTCAGTTGCTTCCAAACCGGCATCTTCACTTAATGTAATGATATTCTTTGCTTCGAGAAGAAGCAGAGCTCTTCCTTCATTTGTAGGATCGTTTGGAATTGCAATGATCGCTCCATCTTCTAATTCATCGATGGAACTGATTTTTTTGGAATAAAGACCGAGCGGTTCCACATGTACTTTGCATGCATTCATCAAATCCAGACCGCGTTCGCGATTGAACGCCTCCAGGTAGGGGCCGTGCTGGAAGAAGTTTGCATCCACTTCTTCATCTGCCAACGCCAGATTTGGAGTCACATAATCCGTAAATTCTATGACGTCTAAAATGATGCCTTCTTCTTCTAATTTAGGTTTAATAAAATTCAATATTTCTGCATGAGGAACTGGAGTTGCAGCGACTTTCAAGGTGACTTGTTCTTCTGATTGAGACTCAGAATCCTCAGCAGGTGCATTGTTTGAAGCACAGCCTGTGAATGCCAACGATAAGATGAGCAATCCAATGATTGCAATCCAAATGTTTCTTTTTTTCATGAAAACATTCCTCCTTATTTTTTATTGATAATTTGCGCAACTTTATTGCCGACTGACTGCATGACCTGGACAAAGATGATCAGTACAATGATGGTTGCGATCATGACATCGGTTTGAAAACGGTGGTAGCCGTAGCGTACAGCCAAATCCCCCAGGCCGCCGGCACCTATGGCGCCCGCCATTGCTGAATACCCTAAAACATTGATGATCGTGATCGTAGTTCCCAAAACGAGAGAAGGCATCGCTTCAGGAATCAAAACTTTTAGAATGATTTGCAGAGGACTTGCCCCCATCGCAATAGATGCTTCTACAACGCCCCAATCTACTTCTCGGATAGAAGTTTCCACGATCCGTGCGAAAAAAGGAGTTGAGGCGACAACCAGAGGAACGATGGCTGCGGTCGTTCCAATCGTGGTTCCTACGATCAATCGGGTAAATGGGAATATAAAGATCATCAATATGATAAATGGCAGTGAGCGGGTGATGTTGATGATATACGATAATACGGCATTTAAAACCGGTTTTGGACAAATATGCTCCTGATCGGTTATGACCAAGATGATTCCCAGTGGGAGACCGAAGAGGACCGTGAAAAATACGGATACGAATACCATATATATCGTTTCCCACAAGGGGAGCATAAGCACGTCAACCCAATACATCATTTTTTCATCACCTCCACCCGAACGTGGTTTTCCTCCAGGTATTTGATAATATCGAGCAATTTATGAGGTTCTACGTTGATTTCAACGGTGAGTTTTCCGATTTGTTTTTCCTGTATAAACTCGATCTTACCGGATAAAATATTGACATCGACGTTAAAAGTTTTAACGACTTTTGAAATCACAGGTTCATGCGCTGTTCCATGCATAAAAGATAAATTTAATACATTGCCCTTTAAAAATTCTTCCGGAAGCTCTTGAGACTGCTCAACAAAATGCTTTGTAATATCATTCCCCGGTTGGGAGAAAATATCGATCGTATTCCCTTCTTCAATGATACGACCGCTTTCCAGGATTGCTACCCGATTGCAAATTTCCTTGATAACTTCCATCTCGTGGGTAATGACAACGATTGTAAGCCCAAAGTTTTTATTGATTGTTTTTAGAAGGTTTAGAATCTGCTGGGTTGTTTTTGGGTCTAATGCAGAAGTCGCCTCGTCGCAGAGCAGCACATCCGGATCATTTGCCAATGCCCTTGCGATGCCTACTCTTTGTTTTTGGCCTCCGCTTAACTGTGCAGGGTAAGCGTGGATTTTATCCGTTAATTCTACCAGTTCCAGCAGGGAGTTTACTTTTTCCTTAATAATTTTTTCCGGAGTTTTGTCTAGCCGAAGGGGAAATGCGATATTTTCAAATACGGTTTTGCTGTAGAGCAGATTAAAACTCTGAAAGATCATTCCTATCTTTTTTCTTGCTTTTCGGAGTTGTGTGGGATTGAGGTCGATCATATTGATGTCGTTGACCCAGATATCTCCGCTTGTAGGCTCTTCAATTCGATTGATGCAGCGGATCAAAGATGACTTTCCGGCACCGCTCAGACCGATGATCCCATAGATATCCCCTTTGTTGATATGCAAGTTGATATCCTGAAGGGCAACCACTTTATTTCGTCCTTTTGTATAGACTTTGGATAGATTGGATATGCGGATCAATTGATTTTCACTCCTTTGCTGCAGCGTTCGGACAACTTTATTTATATTTCTATAGAAGGTTCTGCCATGTGATATTGTTGTTTAGATAACGTTTCAAACATTAAAAAACCTCTTTCTGCACGAAAGAGGGGCACTTTTCATCCCTGTTACCTCTCTCTCATCTGCCGATGCATATGCACCGCAGGAATTGGCACCGATGCTCATAAAAGAGCCGGTTGCCGGGTTTCATAGGGCCAGTCCCTCCACCTCTCTGGATAAGAGATTATCCATTTTGTTTTATATTGACTTTTTGTATGTTAGACATTACGATATCATTCATTTCTTTTATATTGACAATCTTATCATAAAAAATTGATCTTGGCAATAAGAAGGATATTATAAAGGGATAGAGAATAATATGTTTAACACATTAAAGCATAGAACTGAAAACCGAAGGGGTTGAAAATATGAAGTATGAACCGAGATTTAAAAATCCGTTTACGGATGAGCTGTTTGAAGCGATCCTGCTGCTTGAGAATAAGGAGGAGTGCTATCGGTTTTTTGAAGATTTATGTACGGTAAAGGAGATTCAATCATTTTCTCAGCGACTGCAGGTAGCAAAACTGCTCCGGCAGAACAAAACATATAATGAAATCGAAGAGGTGACAGGGGCGAGTACGGCAACGATTAGCAGAATCAATCGATATCTTCAATATGGTGCAGACGGCTACCAACTGATACTGGATCGGTTAGAAAAGAAAGAAAGACAAGAAGAATAATCAAAAGAAAGTTCTTTGTTTTTTAAAAAAGAAAGTGAATCTTATCCAAGTGCGGTTCAGGGGTTAAGGAGGAGATTCACTTTTTTGTTTCTATATTTAGCAGTATATTAAATCGATTTATGATGCATCCATTCTATAGACCGCAATTCGCTGCGCAGAAATTGAGATCCCTTATTTTTATAGAAAGGGATAAAAGACCAATCATTTGAAAAATTGAATAACGAAAAGAAAAGGCTTAAAATAAAAGGGAACAGCTATTTTTGTTTAAATGAGAAAGCGGAATCAGAGCGTTTATCAATAGAAAGAGGAGGGTTATGATATGGGACTTCGGATGCGAAAAAGCATAAAAATAGCAAAAGGTGTCAGGCTCAACCTTGGAAAGACAGGAGTAAGCTTAAGTTTTGGAACGAGAGGCTTAAGGCATACCATCCACTCCAGCGGCAAAAGGACTTCTTCTATCGGCATCCCAGGAACAGGGATTTCTTATGTATCGACATCCGGAGGAGGGAAGCGAAAATACAGCTCTCCTGCCTATATCAAAAGACAGCAGATTCAAAAGCAAAAAGAACAGGCGCGATTAGATGAAATCCAGAAAAATGCGCTGCTTGTAGAAGAATATAATAATTGGATAGAAATGCTTCGGGGAATTCATAAAGAATGCGATGAATTTGTAGATTGGGAACATATTTATTCACAAAAAGAGCCTTTCGATCCCCAAGGCATTGGGCCGAAACAAGCAAAAGCAATTGCAGATTTTGAAAATTATCGCCCTGCTTTTTTTGAAAGGATCCTAAAATCTTCAGCGGAAAAGAAGAAACGGCAGCTTCAGCAGGCGATCGAAGCAGCAGCAAAAGAAGATGCAGCGGATTACGAAGAATGGAAGAACTTACACAGGTTGGCAGAGCGCGTCTTAAAGGGGGATATCGATGCATATTTTGAAGTGATCCATGAAATGAATCCATTGGATGATTTATTGGAATTTGGGAGCGATTTTGAATTTGGTACAGAAGATCCCAAAGTTATGGAAGTAGAATTCAATGTAAAGTCAGATGCTATTGTTCCTGATTATTCTCTCAGCCTTACCAAAACAGGCAAATTATCGAAGAAAGCCCTTACGAAAACTGCATATTATCAGATCGTGCAGGATTATGTTTGTAGTTGTGCGATACGAATTGCAAGGGATTTGTTTGCGCTGCTTCCTCTCAATACAGTTGTCGTTCATGCTGTGGAAGACAGATTGAATACCGCAACAGGACATACAGAAGAAGTAACGGTTCTGTCGGTGGTTTTTCCGCGCGATGTGCTTAACGGACTTAATTTTGAGTTTATCGATCCGTCTGATGCGATGAACAATTTCAGGCATCAGATGAAGTTTATGAAAACCAGTGGATTCAAACCCGTGGAAAGGATTATGGATTATTAAACAAAACAGATATGAGAAATGGTGTGGGAAAATGTTTCTACAGCGATAAGATATCAAATCCTAAGTAAAGCACAGATATTCAGATGAATATTTGCAAATACTATCGATATCCAATGCTTTTTAAAATATTACACTGGAAAGGAGTTCCCAAAACCAGCGGCACACTGGTTGAGAGAGAACCAATATGTTCAGGCCAAAAAGAATTATATTTGAGAAAGATTCATTGAATTACGATATCGCCCAAAACATTTTCCGCAGATTTCAACATGATGGGGATGTGGAAATCATCCAATTGAGTTCTAATCGGATCAAAACTCACATCCCAGGAGTAGATCTATTTTCCCAATACCGGGAAGGGAAAAAAACCTTGGTGGTAGGAATTAAAAAAAGTTTAAAATTTCAATCTTGTAAACCTTCAGCACATTATCAGCTTCCATTAGTATCTGGTTGTATGGGACAGTGTGAATATTGTTATTTAAACACGAGATTAGGAGATAGGCCGTTCGTAAAAGTTCATGTCAATGTAGACGATATCCTAAATCAGGCTTGGAAATACATTGATGCCCG
>JAMNXX010000191.1 GCA_023623095.1 Bacillota bacterium
TATTAGAGGGATATGAGTTATATGTAAACGCAAGCTTAGGAATCAGCATTTATCCGCTTGATGGAAATGATGCAGAAGATTTAATGAAAAAAGCTAATGTATCGATGCATTGGGGGAAGGAAAAAGGAGGAAGTACTTATAAATTCTATACAGCGGCGATGGACAAGCGGGCTTCTGCAGAACTCGTATTGGAAAATGATTTGTTTAAAGCGATTGAAAAAAACGAGTTATACCTCTGCTATCAGCCTCAGATAGATATTTTTTCAAAAAATATGATCGGTGCAGAGGCTTTGGTGCGCTGGAAGCATCCGAAGCTAGGTGAAATCCCGCCTTCAAAGTTTATACCATTGGCAGAAAGAAGTGGATTTATCATCAGGCTAGGAGAATGGGTTTTGCGGAAGGCTTGTGAGCAGCTGAAAAGATGGCATCAAAATGGATTTTCAGGAATCAAGGTAGCGGTCAATCTCTCAACGCTGCAATTTAGACAAAAAAATTTGGTCAATATGGTAATGGAGATTTTAAAAGAGACAGGCTTGAAACCGGTACATCTTGAAATGGAAATAACAGAAAGCAGCGCCATGCAGGATCCTGATTTCACTATTGCCATATTGAAAAAATTTACAGAGATGGGGATCGAAATCGCCATCGATGATTTTGGAACAGGATATTCTTCTTTAGCATATTTAAAACGCTTCCCTCTTCAAAAACTTAAGATCGATCGGTCATTTATCCAGGATTTAAATCACAAGGAAGAGAGCCAGGCGATCGTTTCAGCCATCATTGCGATGTCTCGCAATTTAGGATTAAAGGTATTGGCAGAAGGAGTGGAAACAAAACAGCAATTCGATTATCTAAAACAGCAAGGCTGTGAACAGATACAGGGATATTTTTTCAGCCCTCCTCTATGGGCAGAAAAATTTGAACAGATTTTTTTGAAATGAAAAGAAACAGACTGCTGTCCATATAGCGGTCTGTTTTCAACTGGATTCCTAAAAAGAATTTAATAGTAAAACCTTACAAATTTGATGGAGTAAATATCGCATAATACCAAGTCATCTGTTTCAGGTTCTTGAAGGATAACATAATCGATTCCTACATCTTTTAGAACCCCTTCCCGATCGATCATCATATTGGTGCCGATTAAAAATTCGATCTTCACATATCTCCCGATCTGTGTTCGCAGATAACCTTGTGTATAACGAATATCTTGTTGAACAGGTGCTCCTGGCTCCATTTCAAAATCCGGCGGTATTTGCGGAGAAGATGGAACTTCAGGAGTCCTAGGAGGAACAGGAAAACCGGGAGCCGGCATTGTAGGGGGTTGAGCAGCAGCTCCTATAGGGAGCGGGGGTGTCGGCATCGGGAAAAAGGGCATTCCATACATCGGAGAATGCATTGGCATCATTGGAAAATCATAATGTTCTTCTTGATTGGGAAACATAAAAAGACCTCCTTATTTTTTATATAAAGCACTTTAAGTTTGTGCATAAAGTTCTGTAGGACTGTAGAAACAATGTTGATTGATCCGTGCTTGGAAACTTCCTGTCCCATTTCGAGGAAAGGTACTCGGACATGTGGGCTGGAAAGGATTAAAATACCATAGGCAATCTCCTATGGGAGACAGTCGGTTTCCTGCCATTGCCCAATCTGCGATATCATAGTGGATCTGCTCAGGAGGATTTGCCCAGATGGTCTGTGGATTTGGCTGTCCGCGGATCACAGAACGCACGCAGTCGAATTGACCTTTTTGATAAATCACTTTACGAATATCGCCTTGACATACGCGGTGATATTCTCCATAAGAAACGCGAACTCGGTTCATGACAACTGTTGCGACGGCTTTCATCCCATCCTCTCCTTCGCCACCGGCTTCGCATTTGATGATCCTTGCCAGCAGCTCCCGATCTGAATAGGACATCTTTTTCACCTCCGACTGATTTATGCTGATATAATTAATCTATGCAGCAGCTCATAAAAATGGAACGGTTCCATGAAAAAATGAAGAGGAAAACTATCGCAAGAGAGTAAAAACGGTACTTGATTCATATAAAAATATATAGACTGTAAAAATTTTAACTGCCTTTTTCATGAAAAGATGGATTCATGGGAAAAATGATATGGATGCAAATACAGAAAGGAGAAAAATAGGGTGAATCGATTGAAATTCGATTTTTCGAATGCTGGAATCAAAAAACATGAAATGGAATATTTCAGAAAACCGATTGCATTCGTACATGAAATCATTCATCAACAAAGAGATGCTGGATATGATGGTTTGGGGTGGCTGGATTATCCTAAGAATTATGATCAGGAAGAATTTAGCAGAATTGTAGATACTGCGCAAAAGATAAAGGAAGATACAGAAGCTTTTTTAATTATCGGGATTGGAGGATCTTATCTGGGGGCACGAGCTGCCATTGAAATGCTCGGGCATTCATTTTATAATCTGCTACCGGCGAGCAGAAGAAAAGCTCCACAAATATTTTTTGTAGGAACGAACCTCAGCAGTACATATTATAAACATTTGATGGATATTCTTTCCGATAAAAAAATAAGCATTTGCGTCATTTCAAAATCAGGCACAACGACGGAGCCTGCGATCGCATTCAGAATCTTTAGAAAGTATATGGAAGCGCGCTATGGAGAGGAAGAAACGAGAAAAAGAATCTATGTGATTACCGATCCCAGCAAAGGCATGCTAAGAAAATTTGCGGATAAAAATATGTATGAATCTTTTACGATCCCTCAAGATATAGGGGGAAGGTATTCGGTATTGACGCCGGTAGGATTATTGCCTATGGCGGTAGCAGGGATCGATATCCTACAGGTTATGGAAGGTGCGAAAGAAGCTTGTCGAGAATATGATGCTGAAGAGCTAGAAAAAAATCCTTGCTATCAATATGCGGCACTGCGCAATCTTCTTTATCGAAAAGGGAAGGATATTGAAGTTCTTGTCAGCTATGAACCGGCGCTTCAATTGTTTGGCGAGTGGTGGAAACAGCTTTTCGGAGAGAGTGAAGGAAAGGATGGAAAAGGAATTTTTCCGTCTTCCATGCAATTTACGACGGATCTTCATTCGATGGGGCAACTTTTGCAAGACGGAAGGAGAAATTTGTTTGAAACGGTGCTTTATGTAGAAAATCCTAGAGAAGATATTTTCATACCCGATGACGATCAAAATCGGGATGGGTTGAATTTTATCGACCATAAAACCCTAGATTGGGTCAATAAAAATGCTTTTCAGGGAACCATGCTTGCGCACACGGATGGGGGTGTTCCCACATTGGTTTTGACGATCCCCGAGATCAGTCCCTATTTCTTTGGAAAAATGGTTTATTTTTTTGAAAAGGCTTGTGCTGTTAGTGGATATTTGCTGGGGGTGAATCCTTTTGATCAACCGGGTGTAGAAGCTTATAAAAAAAATATGTATGCGCTCCTTGGAAAGCCTGAATATCAACCGCTGAAGGATAAACTGGAGCACCGCTTGAAGGAAATATTTGATTCGGAACGTGAGCCGTTTCTATAAAGCGGTCAATGCATCAGAAAAATTCCTCTGTGATACATCTTCTTTACAAGGAAAACTTTTTATTATTACGGCGTTTTAAATAGGGTATTTACTATCAATAACAGACAATCATAAGGGGATAGCGATATGCGGAAAGGAAAAGTTGATTTAAAAAACTGTACGATCGAGGAATTGGAAAAATTTGTACAAGATTTAGGCGAACAGAAATTTCGCGGAAAGCAGATTTTTAGTTGGATTCACAAAGGAATTGAAACAATCGATAAGATGACGAATCTTTCAAAAGAATTCAGGAACAAATTGAAGGAAAATGCGTATATTGGAAATCTTGCCATTCAAGATAGATGGATATCACAGATAGATGGGACAAGAAAATATTTATTTTTATTAGAAGATGGTCATATCATTGAAAGTGTGCTGATGAAATACGATTATGGAAATTCTGTTTGTGTATCTTCCCAGGTAGGCTGCAGGATGGGCTGCCAATTTTGTGCCTCTACGTTAGAGGGGATGGTGCGGAATCTAACAGCAGGGGAAATATTGGATCAGATTCTGATGATTCAAAAAGATATTGGGGAAAGGATTTCTCATGTGGTATTGATGGGGAGCGGAGAACCGCTTGATAACTATGAAGAAGTTTTAAGATTTTTGCAGTGCATTCATCATCCGGCAGGGCTGAATATCAGCTTAAGAAATATCACCCTCTCGACTTGCGGGTTGGTCCCGCAAATATTGGATTTGGCGGAGAAAATGTTGCCAATCACTCTTGCTGTTTCACTGCATGCTCCAAACGATACACTTCGAAATCAGCTTATCCCGATGAACCGCCGATATCCTTTGGCTGTTTTGCTGAATGCATGTAAAAAATATGCGGAGAAGACAAAGAGAAGGATTACATTTGAATATGCCCTGATTCAGAATGTCAATGATGAAAAAGTACATGCAAAGGAATTAGCCGGCAAGATCAAAGGGATTTTAAGCCATGTAAATTTAATTCCTCTTAACCCGATTGAAGAAAGAAAATGGAAAGGGGCCGGGCAAGAAAAAGCCAGGCAGTTCCAAAAAATTTTAAGAGAAAGGGGGATTGAAGCCACGATTCGAAGAGAATTGGGAAGAGATATTCAAGCTGCTTGTGGACAGTTAAGGAGAAAACATATCAAGCAAAAAGAAACGGAGATTCAATATCAGAAGAGTTTGCCAGGGGAAGCAGGAAGCTCCAATTACAGCTAGAAGGATTTTCGACTTTTATACCGAATATTCTACAATACCATCATGTATATATAATCAAAAATAAGGCCCAAAATCCAAAAGGGGGAGATTAAAATGGTTAGGCTGGTTGTTGGAGAAAAAGGTACAGGGAAAACAAAAAGAATGCTTGAAATGGCGAATGATTTAGCAGATACAGCACACGGAAGCATTATATTTGTAGATAAGAACAAAAAATCGATGTACAACTTAAAATATCCTATCCGGCTAGTGAGTTTAGAAGAATATCCTGTGAGAGATACGAAAAGCTTTATTGGATTTTTATGCGGGATGATTGCATCGGATCATGATATTGAGACGATTTTTATCGATAGATTATTAAGCCTCACTGATCTGGAACTAGAAGGGCTGACTCCTATGATAAAGGAAATTGAGAGGCTTGGAGAAATTCATCATGTACAGTTTGTTGTCAGTATCAGCTGTGCAGAAAGTGAACTGCCTGAAGCGCTGAAGCGGTATGAAACTGTATAGATTAAAATGCTCAAAGAGCGAATCATAAAAATTTATTTTTAACGATAATCAAAATAGGGCGAGTGGAAAGCCCTATTTTGAATTATACCAATGCTGCTGCCAACAAGATTTGGATATTATCTCTATAGATTTCGTCGAATTGAGAAATCGGGAGAGGATTCGTTCCTCTTCCAACTTCGATGGTATATCCCGGGCGCCGGTACTGCTGGATAAACCAATCTTTATATCCTGCGTAAGAGGCAAGCCCGTAAAGTTCTTCTAAGCGATATCCGCTAAGCCGTGCAAATAATTCTCCAATCCCCCTCGCTTCAGGAGGTGCGAGATTTTCGAAATTCCAAAAAATCACTTCTCCTTGGCTGTGATAGGCCAATACCAGCCTGAAATTGTGACTCCTCGTAAAATCTGCCACTGCCTTCGATTCAGGTTCTGATTCCGGGAAGGGACCTGGATAGCGGGTAGGGCCGGGTCTGCCGTATCCTTCCCTTTCTGCAATTTCTTTATAACGCTCCCAAAGTGCATCATAATTGTGGTTTAAATCGACTCCCCGAATATTTGCCTGCCATGTTCGTGAAAAATCCGTGCTCTGATTGTTCCATTCTATGAGTTGATCGTAGAACGGGTTATCTCTCTGAAGACCATTGAGCACCAAATCAATTCCATCCGGATTGACCATGGGCATAATATAGATCGTGCTTTGATTCCAGATAGTTCTTGGCTCATATCCTTCAAGCATCGTATTATTGGCATATGCCTTTGAAAAGTTTTCGATGAACTTCATGAGCAACGGCGCGGTAATCCATTCTAATGCATGATGGGCTCCATTGTAAAATACTTGATTCGGTCCGTTTCCTATTTTAACAAAATAAAGATTTTTTCCTAAAACGCTCTGCCCTGCAATTCCTATTTCCAAAAATGGATATCGAGCTTCTAACCCTCTTAAATCTCTTTCCATGATCTCATAGGTGTAGTTGATATTGGTATCGACTACATCGATTCCATAAGGAACGACGATTTGCTGCCCGATTTGCAGGTTATACGGATTGATTCCGGGGTTTGCTGTAGCAATTGCCGTGACAGTCGTATAATGTCTTCTTGCAATCTGATACAACGTATCACCTGGACGGATGGTATATCGCACATATCCTAAAAGCAGCGGAGCCAGAGCCCTGTGTGTAAGCGGTCCGATGATTCCGTCTGCTGCCAACCCGTTGTCTCTTTGAAACTGCATAACTGCCTGCATCGTCCTTCTTCCAAAAATTCCATCGATGGGGCCCGGATCATATCCGATCTTTTTTAAAAGCGCCTGGATTTCCATGACATCGGATCCCCTGTCCCCCAATCGCAATGTTCTCATTTTTATTCTTCCCTCCTAATTTCCACAACATTTGCTGATATTATTCTATTTTGATAATGGATTTTTGGTTCCCGATTCAACAAAATATTCCGGTATAAAAACGTAAGAAATGAAAAAACTGTTTGTGGCTACCTAAGCGCGAATCCTTCCTACAGTTTCAAGCTGGTAGCAAATGCATATTTATAGTATAATAAAAATAGGCCGAAATTGTGTGGAGGGTGTCTAATGCGAAAAGCAGTTAGACAATTGAAAGGGGCTGAGCAATGGAAGCGATTAAAAATGTGATGGTATGTGTAACGCAGCAAAAAACTTGTGAGCGATTGATAAAAAAAGGAGCCGAGCTAAGGGAAAAAAACGGTGGAGATCTTTATGTTATCCATGTTGCCAAAGAAGGTTTTAATTTCTTAGGGAAATCGAAAGAGGGAGAAGCACTCGAATATTTATTCCAAAAAGCAAAAGATTACGGAGCAAACTTGACGGTTGTCAGGGCTCAGAATATACTGGAGACATTGAAAGAATTCGCAGAAAAAAACAATATTCATATTATGGTTTTGGGAGAATCGTATGAACACGATAAAGACAGCGATATTGTCGTC
The DNA here is from genome assembly GCA_023623095.1 of Bacillota bacterium. Taxonomy (GTDB): domain Bacteria; phylum Bacillota; class Clostridia; order Peptostreptococcales; family Thermotaleaceae; genus JAMNXX01. Next base: position 7,211 of record JAMNXX010000191.1, read on the forward strand.
AATCTCGAAAAACATTTACCGGAAGGTATCCAGCTTGAAATCATGCCTCCCAAAAAGAAATAAACGCATCGTATATAAAAGTGCATCCGAGAAGGATACACTTTTTCTATCATAAGAAAATTTTTTAGAAGGAGCCATCGCAAACGAGATGAAAAAAGAGAGATATCGTATTTATTCGCAGTATTTAAAGGAAAAATACGGGCAAAAAACTTATAAAATTCCGATTAACCTTCCCGTAAGCTGCCCCAACAGAGAAGCAAATACAGGAGAAGGCGGCTGCATCTTTTGTGGTGAGGTGGGAGCAGGCTTTGAAAATCTATCGAATACCCTTTCCGTTTCTGAACAGCTCGATAAAAATATCTCCTATATTCGAGAAAAGTATAAGACAAAAAAGTTTATTGCCTATTTTCAAAATTTCACAAACACATATTTACCCCTTTCCCGCTTTCAAGAATATATAGAAGAAGCATGCAGGGAGGATATCGTTGAAATTTCCATATCCACAAGACCGGATTGCATCCACGAGCGCTATTTAGCCTTTCTTAAAAAAATAGAAGAACAAAAAAATATCAACATATCGATTGAACTGGGATTGCAAAGTGTAAATTATCATACGCTAAAAAAAATCAATCGAGGACATTCCTTAGCTGAATTTATCGATGCGGTCCTTCGGATCAAGAAATATGGATTTGAAATCTGTACGCATATGATATTGAACTTGCCAGGAGATACGCGAGACGATGTGATAGAAGGGGCAAAGGTGCTTTCAGCATTGAGAATTGAGCATGTAAAAATTCATTCTCTATATATTGTCAAAAATACAATATTGGCGCAGCAATACGAAAAAGGAAATCTAGAAATGATTCCCTTGGAAGAATATATCGACAGGGTGATCTTATTTTTAGAATATATCCGCCCAGATATGGTCATCCAGAGGCTTGTCAGCAGAGCTCCTAAAGAAGATACGCTTTTTTGCAATTGGAATACGAGCTGGTGGAAAATAAAAGATAGAATCGATGAAAAAATGGAGCAGCAAAATAGCTTCCAAGGG
>JAMNXX010000089.1 GCA_023623095.1 Bacillota bacterium
ATCTGACCCTGTCTTTCATTCTTAAATTATATTTTCTCAGCTTTCTTTTTACCGTGCTTTCCGAAATATCTAATAAAATACTCAATTCCTTTAGCGTTTTTCCGCTTCCTATAGCAGCAGATATATAATTTTTTTCAAATTCTTCAACAGCTTCCTCAAGGCTATTAAAATTTTTCATTCGAACATGGTAAATAGGGATTACGGATTCTACATCTTCTAAATCTATCGTGCTTCTTAGTGGAACAACAACCAAACGTTCTATTGCATTTGATAATTCCCGAACATTTCCAGGCCAATGATAATTACATAAAGCATTAATCGCATCATGGCTTATATTTTTTTATACCCGTATTTTTCATTGTATTTTTTTAAAAAATATTGTATGAAATGAAATATATCATCTTTACGCTGGCGTAAAGGCGGCACCTTTATTGGAACACCGCTTAATCGGTAATATAAATCCTTTCTAAAAAGCTTCTTATCTACCATTTCTTTTAAGTTCCTATTTGTCGCAGCGATGATTCGAATATCCACATGTTTTTCCTTTACATCTCCTACAGGCAAATACACTTGTTCTTCTAGTAGCCTTAATAGCTTCGCCTGAAGTCCCAATGGCACTTCACCAATTTCATCCAGAAACAATGTTTTTCAACTAATCCTTTTTTTCCTCCTTTACTCGCTCCTGTAAATGCACCGCTTTTATATCCAAACAACTCTGATTCCAATAAGGTCTCTGGTAAAGAACCACAATCGATTTTTACAAATGGCATATCCGATCGATTGCTGTGCCGATGGATCCATCTTGTAATAACATCCTTGCCTACTCCCGACTCCCCTTCTATTAGAATCGTCATGTCGGTAGGGGCTACCCTTTTGAGTATCGTCAACAATTTTTCCATGACTGCGCTGTTTATTATGAGTTTATCTTCCTCATTATTCCTGGCTTTCAAGCAGTCAAGTTCCCGTTTGTATTTTTCAGCTTTATTTTTGGCGATTTCATAATCCCTTTTTAATTGAGCAAGTTCGGTGATATCTCGCTCATTTATAAATATCCATTGTATTTTGTCGTTTTTAAAAATCGGCACGCCGGTAATAATGAGCTGTTTTTCGCCTATTTTCTGCGTTATCGTTACTTCCTTTTTATCTTTCAAAACCCGCACCGTAACAGATTCTTCATAAATGCCTTCGTCCTTTAATTCTTTTGCATGTCTGCCTATGATATCCTCTTTTTTCACCCCTTCGAGCCTTTCACTGGCTGGATTCATATATACAATACGGCCTTTTCCATCGGCAATGATAATGCCATCATAAGAAGTATCAAAAAATTTAAGCCAATCTGAATCAGACATTTTGGGAGTAATCATCCCTATCCTCCTTTTGTTTTTTCACATATCCTTAATCTAGGTTTCACGCGTTCCCTTCCGTATAAATATATATTCTATACAAAAAAACGAGAAACCTTTTGCATCAAAAGAATTCTCGTTTTTCTATATAGCTCTTTTTTCTTTCTGATTCGCGCTATGCTCCCAATCTTTCTTCAATCAACGCTGCCAATTCCTTTGCCAGAGACTGAATCTGTTCTAAATCTTTTCCTTCTAGCATTACTCTCACCAGAGGCTCTGTCCCAGAAGGACGAATAAGCACTCTTCCCTCTCCAGCCATCATTTCTTCCAGCTTTTTAATCTCTGCAGCAATGACCTCATCATCAAGATAAGCCATCTTCTTTTGATTGGATACTTTTGCATTGATTAATACTTGAGGATAAGTCTTCATGGCTGAAGCCAGCTTGGATAAAGGCTGTTTTTTCTCCTTTATGACCTCTAATAATTGTAAAGCGGATAATAAGCCATCTCCTGTTGTGTTGTGTTCTAAAAAGATAATATGTCCGGATTGTTCCCCGCCTAAAACATACCCTTCTTCTCTCATCTTTTCTAAGACGTACCGATCGCCTACTTTTGTTTTAACAACACGACAGCCTTTCTTGTTTAAAGCTTTTTCCAATCCCATATTGCTCATTACAGTTGCGACAACTGTATTTTTTGCGAGCTTTCCTTTTTCTTTCAACGCATTCCCGCAAATCATCATGATCTTATCGCCGTCAACGATTTCTCCTTTTTCATCTACCGCAATGACACGATCCGCATCCCCGTCAAAAGCCAATCCCACATCTGCTCCCCAATCGAGCACTAATTTTTGTATTTCCTTTGGATGGGTGGAACCACAGTTTACATTGATATTCAAGCCATCTGGTTTATGGTGGATCAATTTAATCTCCGCTCCCAATGCAGATAATAAAGAAGGTGCTGCTATGTAAGAAGCGCCCTCTGCACAATCCACAGCAATCTTCAACCCTCTCAGATCAACCGAAATGGTTCCCTTCAGAAAATTTATATATTGTTTAATCGCATCGTCAATTTCTATTTTTCTACCTATTTCGCTTCCTGTTGGGTATCGTTCGATGTCTTTGTTGCTTTCTATAAGCGCTTCAATCTCATCCTCTATCTCATCAGGCAGCTTAAATCCATCTCCGCTAAAAAACTTGATGCCATTGTATTCTGCCGGATTATGTGAAGCCGAGATCATAATTCCTGCATCCGCACCATAGTATCTGGTAAGATATGCTACTCCAGGTGTAGGCACAATCCCCACACATAAGGCATCCGACCCAATAGATAAAATTCCTGCAACTAAAGCGGATTCAAGCATATCTCCGGATATTCTTGTATCTCTTCCGATAACGATCTTTGCCTTTTTCTTCCCATTCGTCAGTATATAAGCTCCAGCCCTTCCCAAGCGGTAGGCCAACTGAGCTGTCAATTCTTTATTCGCAATCCCTCTGACCCCATCCGTTCCGAATAATTTTCCCATTTATGAAACTCCTCTCATCATAATCTTCCAGCTTGCTCACAATATTCTGCTTTGAATTAGGACGTTTCTTTTTTCGCTCTAATTGATTAAATCTTTATTATTTTATCATATTCCGGGTTTGCGTTCAATTTGTCCAAAAATACATTTATGGCAATCTAAATAGCGGACGATGTAAGCTTTCTACCTATTATTATATGCACCAAGTTGAAATATGTGATTAAAATCCATACAATGAGTAATTTTTCCCAACAAAAAACCGTTGAATTTTTTCAACGGTTTTCATTTTTATTGTTCTCGCACTACAGCCGCTCCTTTTTCTAATGCTTCCTGATTAAGGGGGATCAGATGTTCTTTGGTTGGCCCAAACACTTTCCTTAATGCGGAAAGGATTGAATCGAAGGCTACAATTTTTGTTAATTCAATAAAAGCACCCAATATGATCATATTTGCTGCTTTTTCGTTTCCTAATTCTTTAGCTATTTCATTCGCAGGAATATAATAAGCCTTTACATCCTCTCTGGAAGGTTTCTGATTCACCAACGAGCTATTGATCAATAGCAAACCATCCTTCTGGAGCATATTTTCGAACTTCACAAGAGATGGAAGGTTCATCGCTACAACACAAGTAGCTTCGTGAATGATAGGAGAAGCAACGGGCTCTTCAGAAAGAATCACATGACAGTTTGCAGTTCCTCCCCTCATTTCAGGACCATATGACGGTAACCATGTAACATGTTTCCCTTCGATCATCCCTGCATAAGTGAGCAGCTGTCCCATAGACATCACTCCTTGTCCTCCAAATCCAGCACAAACAATCCTCTCTATCATCCTATTTCACCTCCCCGGTGTTCGAAAATTTCCTAACGGATAATAAGGAATCATATTTTCTTCCAACCATTTTAGAGCTTCTATCGGTGTAAGCCCCCAATTTGTAGAACAAGTAGAGAGCACTTCCACGATACTGAATCCTTCTCCTTTTATTTGCGTTTCGAAAGCTTTTCGAATTGCATTCTTTGCTTTCCGGATATTTGCAGGGGTATTCACGGCTACCCTTTCAACAAATGCAGCTCCCTGTATCGTAGCAAGCATTTCCGCAATACGCAGTGGGTATCCTGCATGCGCTACTTCTCTTCCATATGGGGCCGTTGTCGCCTTTTGCCCAATTAATGTCGTAGGAGCCATCTGTCCGCCTGTCATTCCATAGATTGTATTATTTACAAATATCGTTGTAATTTTCTCTCCCCTATGGGCTGCATGGACAATTTCCGCAGTACCGATAGAAGCCAAATCTCCGTCTCCCTGATACGTAAACACGATATTGTCCGGATGAACTCGTTTAATTCCTGTTGCAACCGCAGGCGCACGCCCATGGGCAGCTTGATACATATCACAGTTAAAATATTCGTATGCCAATACACCGCAGCCTACCGGCGCAACACCGATGGCTTTTCCTAAAACATCGAGTTCTTCCAATGTTTCCGCCACAATTCTATGAATGATCCCGTGTGTACATCCCGGGCAATAATGAAACAGTGCATCTGTTAATCCTTCTGTTTTTCGAAAGATCGTTTCCATTATCTCTGCCCCCTTAGAATTTCCTTGACTTTTTCGATGATTGCATCTGGGGTTGGTACCATCCCTCCGCTCCGACCATAAAAATAAACCGGCCATCTCCCATTTGCTGCAATCTTTATATCATCAATCATCTGCCCTGTGCTCATTTCTACAGACAATAAAGCTTTGATGGTTTCGGGAATTTCATCAAATGCTTTTTCAGGATAAGGCCATAATGTAATAGGCCGCAGCAGACCAACACGGATCCCTTCCTTGCTTAATATGCTGATCACATTTTTGACTACCCTAGATGTGGTGCCGTATGCAACAATCACGATTTCTGCCTGTTCAAGGTTGTACATTTCATATCGTACTTCATTTTGTACCATTCGATCATATTTTTCTTTTAATCTCCAATTGTGTTTTTCCAATTGTTCCGGATCCAAGTACAGAGAATTGATAATATTTGGTTTCCTTTTCCCTTTGGTTCCATCCGTCGCCCAATCCTTTGGAGGCAGTTCTCTTTTTGGAATCTCTTTGAATTCGACAGGCTCCATCATCTGTCCAATCATACCATCTCCGGATATAATGACGGGATTTCTATAGTAATCGGCTACCTCGAAAGCCTCCATAACCAGGTCGACTGATTCCTGAAGGGTCGCCGGTGCATATACCAACGTGCGATAATCCCCATGTCCGCCCCCGCGGGTATTCTGAAAGTAATCCCCCTGTGATGGTTGAATTCCTCCTAATCCGGGACCCCCTCTGGAAATATTTACAATGACACAGGGAAGCTCTGCACCTGCGATATAACTGATTCCTTCTTGTTTTAACGCAATTCCGGGAGATGAAGAAGAAGTCATCACTCTTGCTCCGGAACCTGCTGCTCCATATACCATATTAATTGCAGCAAGTTCACTTTCCGCTTGCACAAAACAGCCCCCCACTTTCTGAAGCTCCCTTGCCATATATTCCGGTATTTCATTTTGCGGTGTGATTGGATATCCAAAAAAATACCTGCACCCCCCTTTGATAGCAGCAGCAGCAATTGCTTCATTTCCCTTCATCAAGATCTTCGCCATTTCATCCCCTCCTTATTTTCCCATTTCCCTCTCTACAGTAATGACAATATCAGGGCAAATCATAGCGCAATTTGCGCATCCGATACATTTGTCCATCTCTTTGACTGTTGCAGGATGGTATCCTTTTGCATTGATCCTATTTTTATCGATGATAATAATTTTTGTAGGACAAAATATTGTGCACAATTCACATCCTTTACACCGTTCTTCTTGAAAAGATACCCTTCCTTTTACTTTTGCCATCGCTTCCTCCTCCTTCTTGCTAATTTCCATCCATCCAGTCTTCCCTCATATATAGATGGATTGGGAATATTTCTCCATCCAGCTGTTGAGGCAGTTTTTCTGCAACTTCCGCAAGTACACTAACGTATTTGATTGGAATATGGAGTTTTTCTGAGATCTGTCGAATTAATCTTTGCCCTTTTAGTACATCTTGCGGTGTTGTTTCCCGCAGAAGATGGGTATTGTTGATCAGTCCTGTTATGGATATCCTTGATACATTTTGGATTGCTTGAATATGTTTAATTGCACCATATACATCCTGGGTTTCAGGCCTGTTTGCATTTACAACACAAAACATATCATAGTTCTCTTTTTGAAAATAGGAATGATATCTCCCCAATGTTCTCGCTCCCACATCATCTCCGCCCACATCAAAGATCGCTTCATAGGATTTGTCTTGCAGTGGAAGAAACACCGAAGAAGATATTGCCGGCACATCAGTGCCCCCTCCCTCAAGACTGCTTCCTATCACTTTGATTCCCAGTCTTTCTAACATATCTTTTTTTTCTCTGCTTCGGAAATAAGGATTGACAATATCTAAATCTACTAATACAACCTTCTTTTTTTCTTTCGCAAGTTTGATCGCATAATTCACTGCAAACTCGGTTTTCCCGCTGCCGTAATGCCCAGTGATGATTCGAATCCTTTTATCCTGTTTCATTTTTCATCACCTTTCCCGAATCTATCAAAACGCTATCTTTTTTAATCCTTTTGGCTCAATAAAACATAAGTCTATATTTTTAAATGTTTAAAATGGATTTTATATTTTGACTATTTCGTCTATTTTGCTGAAATAATAAAAACACATTCTCCCAAAAAACCTCCCAAAAAGGGACGAATGTGTTCTTCGCGGTACTACCTAAGGGATCTGTTTTTATCTCTTGATAAAAACAGATCCCCTCTTTTCCTGGTAACGCTGAGATTGCGGCTCAGCTTCCTTCGAAAGCTGCTTGCTTTCATCATAACTTTTTTCATAGTAGCTAATTTATTGATAATTATACAGACGGAATAAAAATGATACAAACAGCTTAAATCCTATTTACACAGCTTCATCTAAAGCAAACATCATTCTTCTCTATTTTTTTCAATCTTGCTCTGTTTTTTAAAGTTATTCTTACGGTGAGTAAATTTCGACAGTCGCTCTCTCGGGAAAAATATTCACCCTTTCTACCTCTTTCGTGATGGAATACGAGATATTTTCTGAATGTGTCCCCATCGGCAAACCGCTTGCATAAATATACAATTGAATGTCTTTTTTATCCAGGTTATTTGCGATGCTTTCCGCCGCAAAGACCTGTACCCGTATCGTATCCGGCAGTTCTTTCAGTTCTGCCGTGTATGCGCTTTCTAAGCCTCTCACATCTATCTCGTCTTTGAAGAATGTAAATTCTTTGGATTTAATCGCTTCAATCACTACATTTACTTTGATCCCTCTGTTTGCATAGGAGGTTTTTACCCCCTCCGGTAAAAGCAATTGAACGGTTTTCGTGATGCTTTTATCCAACCCATCCAGCTGAATATCGGTTGTTTTTACTTCCTTTATTCCTGCTAATTGTTCCTCCGATCCTTTTAACAAGATGCGCTCCGGATTTGCTTCCACCCGAACGACTTTAAAATTCTCTTTTGGTGTTCCCTTTAGCGAAACAGAAATCGGAACTTCTTTCACCCGATGCATTGGCAATACAATTTCAGCCCATTTCGTTCGCAAACTTACTCCGCTGACTTTTTTCCCATCTTTATCCACAGGTTGCAGAGGGACACGCTCTGCGATCTGGCCAATCTGTCCTTTCACAGAAACATTGGCGACAACCTTCATGACTTTATTGACCAGGACCTCTGCCCCTTCGACGATGACCTCATCCGGAAATACGGTGGCTTCTCCCGGCTCAAATCCTTCAGCAGCCTTTCCTGATGTTTGAACAACAACCGGTTTTTTCCTCGCCACAATTTGATCTAAAGTAATCCGGATGTATTTTGGAGAAACTTCCTCAACGCTTACATATGGCGGAGCATTGATATTGACCGGAACATTGATCTCTCCTTTTTGGTAGCCCCGCAGATCTGCAGTGGCAAGGATATCTTCTGATCGGATCCGATATAGATCATTTCTTCTGCCGCGGATCTTTACATTTACAGAAAAATCTTTATCACCAACAATCACCAATCCAGACTGCTTCAATGTATCCTCATTTAATAATTTTACTTTTACGTCCGTCAGTGAAATTACGCTTTCCGGATTCACTTCTCCCATGACATACAACCATAGAACCAATGCAAAAATAATTGAAACAATTTTTGCTGTTGTATTCTTGCTGAGGAATTTTCCTTTCAAAAAGTACAATGCCCTTTCTTTAATAAAGGTAAGAAAATCATTCATTCTTACGCCCCCATTTCCAAGCAAATAAAGGCTTTGCCCTTTCAGGCTTATAAATATTTCTGAGAATCGTACGCAGTGTTTTTGCATCCAAATATCTTGATATCTTACCCTCCATCGCTACAGAAATCGCTCCCGTTTCCTCGGAAACAATCAGCGCAACTGCATCCGAACGCTCCGTAATCCCGATTCCCGCCCGATGCCTTGTTCCCAGTTCCTTGCTCAGGTTTAAATTCTCCGTCAACGGCAGCATGCAACTGGCAGCAACAATTCTATCCTTTCGGATAATAACAGCCCCATCATGCAACGGCGTATTTGGAACAAAAATATTAATAAGCAATTCGGTAGAAATATTCCCATTAATCAGGATGCCCGTTTCTATAATTTCCCCCAATCCTGTTTCTTTTTCGATGATGATGAGCGCCCCGATCTTCTGTCTGGACATATAGGTCATTGCTTCTACAATTTGATTGATATTGTGCTCCATCTCCTCAACCGCAACTTCTGCGATCGATTTTTTTAGGAACTTACTTCTTCCTATGTATTCCAAAGCACGCCGGAGTTCCGGCTGAAACACGATAATCAAAGCGATCATT
>JAMNXX010000012.1 GCA_023623095.1 Bacillota bacterium
GTATCCCTTTTGCCTCATAACGGGGACCGTAGATAACTCCTGGTGTATAGCCTTCTTTTCTTAATTTTTTTACACCATTCTTGCCTAAACCCTTCCTTTCTTCCGCCTTTAATGTTAGTGCCTTCATATAAATTCCCCCTTTAAATTGACACCTTTTCTATCCACATTTAGTCACATCTGCCTTTGGACAGACATATCTTATATTAGAAACAAATCAAAAACATATATTCAGACATTCCAAAATTCCTTTACAAAAAAACCATTTTTCCGATTCGATTCATGCACCTGAATGTTCTTAGAGAAAACCAGTTGCTTAACTGGAGTAATTTTCATTTTTACGGCTTTAAGATGAATTTAGTAACACGAAGAAGCAATATATCATAATCTGTACTAGATAACAATAAAGGAGGTGCCAGTCAATGAATGGTGGATGCGGAGGCTTATTCAATAGCGGAGATGAACTGCTTTTCTTCTTTTTGCTTCTTGTAATTTTATTCTGTAGTCCCTGTTTCTTTGGTTTCTCTGGTCGATGCTAATTTTAATAAATTCCCCCACGCGAACAGTGGGGGCTTTTAATTAGAAGCGGAAACTTCCGTTTCAGGAAATTGAATCGATTTAATTTGGTAATAAACCGTTCCCATAGGGGTTTCAACGCTCACCTTTTCCTGTGCTTTTTTTAGCAGCAGTGCCTTTCCGATTGGCGACAAGTAAGAAGCATAATCAGGTCGAATATCTTCCTCTTGTTCAAGCGGAGAAACAATTTGAAATGTTTCCAGCTCATGTTCTTCTAAATCTTCTACCTCTACGATGCTTCCAATCATTACAAAAGGACAAACATGATCCGCTTCTTCTACCACTTTTACTTCCGATAGATACGTTTGAATTTTCTTAATATAGTCATTAACCAACCATTCAAATTCATTTTTATCCTGCATCGGATTTGAAAAATATTTTTCAATAATTCGATCTTTTTCTTCCTCTACACTTACTAAATGCCTTTCCAACAAATCAAAAACAAATTTTGATACAGCGGTATTGACCACCCCACCCCCCCTCCTTTCAACCATATTCTTTTCTATTACATTAAATGGGAAATTATTGAAGCATACAATATAAGGCACTTCACCAAAAGTGAAATGCCTCATGTTAGATTATATCACAAATGTAAATGGTTGTAAATGGTGTATGGGTATTCCATCTAAGATTCCCATAAGCCTTATAGCAGTTCTATGGAAAAGTTATCAATTTTCTTCGACGCAATAGAGAAGTTCAAGAAGTTTTGTTGTTTTTTGAGGGTTATGAAAAAAATACGACCATGTCTGAGCGTTTATCGTTCGATATTGAGCAGTTCCAGGCAATAAATGCATAAAGATATTCTCTTTCCTTACTTTTGTTGCAGATACTGCATAGGAAATCATTTTTTCCTTACTGATATCTGTCTCTAAATAGGGAAATATTTTTTTTGCAATAATCGGCAACTTTGGAATGGACACTTTTTGAATCGCTGAGCGAATAAATTGCTGTTGTGCCTTGATCCTTCCCAAATCCCCTTCCGGATAACTTGCACGAAACCTTAAAAAGCGCACCGCCTGTTCTCCATTTAATACCTGCCTTCCCGGTTTTAAACCTTTCATTCCCTTTGGAACATCTGCTTCTACGCCCCCCAGAAGATTGACAATTGCCTCTACGCCTTCATATTTTAATGCCACATAATGGTGAATGGGGATCGGATAGAGTATGTTTTCTACCGCTTTTTTAGCCTCTTTTCCGCCCCCTCTCCCGTATGCGGCATTTAATTTCCTTTGATCTCCCCTATCACGGCCTTTTTCATGGTAATACGTATCTCTGGGAATAAAGAGCATATCGATCCGCCCGCTTTCAGAATCTAAGCTAATCAGTACCATCGTATCGCTCCGGGGTTCTTCTTCTACCCCCAATGCCAAAATATTGACTTTTTTGCTGTCCTTTACAGCTTCATCCAAATTTTTATATCGTTTATTTCCCATTTTTTGTTTATCTGCTTGTCCATCATTTATTTGAGCAAGTTTTCCCCCATGCATCAGAGATGAGATAGCAATCCCTGCGAAAAAAAGAATGAAGAGCATGATGGCAATGGTTTTTTTCAAACCAACCACCCTTTCTTATCGATGATGATAGCAACATATTGATTATAGACAAATATACGGTTAATCGCCACACCAATCATATTACCACATATTTTATCAAATATGCTCTTTGATTCACAAATTTTCTAAAAACAGCAATGCATCCCATCTCACACAATTAGAATCCAATTCCATACAGCGCATAAAACAGCGGCCATGAAAATCAGGCCGCATTCTCTCCGAAAGCTAATGCCTTCTATATACAGTTGAATTTTTTTAATATCTAAAAATTATTATGTTTTCATATCCTGCTCAATGATTCGTTGAATCCCTTTGAAGTAAAAATTTGATGTTTGAACCAAGCAGTTGAAAATTTCAATTTTGTAATATAATATTTTAAAAAAGAAGGACTGATATTGTAAACATAATTTTCACGGGGTTATGGTTACCATATCGCACATAGTCCTTCTTTTTTAAACAAAATCATAATATGGCTCACCTTCCTCTTCCATCAAGTCATAAATACCGGTTAATTTCTTGGTACTCGTTGTATTTAAGCGGGCCCAGCTTGTTTTGCAAATCAAGCCTAATAAAACTTTTCAAAATTCCCTGCCTCGTATAAATCCTAATCTAATTACTTATTTTTTCCGCTAAGGCTAAACTCGTCTTTGTTATCGCCAATCCGCCTGAATTCGTACAGCACAACTCAGGTGGCATTAATTTCCCGACGTCAAGCATGGATGTGATGACTTCATCCAGCGGTATAATGGGCTCTACGCCGGCTAGGACCATGTTTGCGGTTGATACCGCATTCACAGCACACATAACGTTTCTTCCAAGGCATGGGACTTCTACCAAGTTTGCTACCGAATCACATATCATACCCAATACATTTTGCAGTGATATGGAGGCCGCGGCATTGCTTTGCTCAACCGTTCCACCCATCAATTGTATTACGCCTGCAGCGGCCATAGATGAAGCGGCGCCACATTCTGCCTGACATCCGCATACTTCTGCAGCAAAGGTAGCTTGTTCGGCGATTGCCAAACCTACCGCACCTGCTGCAAACAATGCCTTTGCTTTTTCTTCCTTTGAAACGCCCAAATACTCCCCTACGCCCAGTACGGTACCGGGTACTGTACCGCATGCACCGGCTGTCGGTGCCGCTACGATGATTCCATAATTGCTGTTTATTTCAACCATAGACATTGTCCAAGCAACTACCGTATCTATCGCCCCTGTATGAATGAGCTTGCCCTTACGTGAAGCTTCTAAGTAATTCCCCGAGCATGCCTTTATCAGCTTTCCGGGGCGCTTGCTTTGGAGACCCTTTTTAATCGAATTTTCCATGATGTCAACAATTTCAATCATTTTCTTCATTGTTTCATCCACCGACAGCCCGCCCCTCATGGCTTCATAGTGCAAACCTGCTTCCCAGGGAGAATAGTTGTTCCGTTTTGCCCAAGATTCCATCTCTGCAGCCGTTCGGAAAGGAACCTGACACTCTTTTCTTGATAATATTGGAAACACCGGTGGGATAATCCTGATTTTAGAATTCGGCAAAACAGCCCGAATCGATCCAATCCATTCATTATCGATGGGATATGATAGTTTTATATTGATTAACACTTCGCTGTTATTCTCTTTCCTATCAAAATACTCATAGCCATCTACCAATAATGCCTTTATTTTTTCGTCGATATTCTCATCATACTTTTCCTTATCTATCATAATTAATAATTCGTAGTATTTCCCCGTCATTGAAACAGGGAATCCATTGACATTAAGGATTTCGATCATACCTCCGCCGGTTGAAATCCCGATTGCAGACACGACCTCTCCATCTTCTTCCACTGCTTTAATCCTAACTGTATTTGGATGGGGAGCATCAAAGTCGGTAATATGAAATGCTATGGATATGTTTCTTTTCTTTGCATCCTCCAATGCGGTAATCATCTTTGGATTATCCGGTGTATACCCCATCATTCCTCCAACTAATCCCCGGTCTGTGCCCTGGCTATCATATGTCGCTGCAAATGAACCACCTCTATTAAATTCAAATTCCATTTCCTTAGGCTCATTCATCAACAGGTGTCTTGTCATATATCCGATTCTTGCCGGGGCAGCGGTATGTGAGCTTGATGGGCCAGTCATCACAGGTCCGATAATATCATTGAAAATACTATATGGTTCACTCCTCATAGTTTGTTTCCTCCTTAATCAAAGTTCCTAATTGATTTACCGATTCTGCATCCTGCTCCCTTTGCAGAAAGGTTGCAGGGTATACCACCTTTTTTAATAAAAGGCACCGAAATAAAAATCCGGTGCCTTTTCATATTTCAATCAATTGATGATACACAATGTCGCATTGCAAATTTGCTTATTTCTTTTGGTCGTGCAAATTTGGTGCGCATTGTGTTTGAGCTGTCCTAACCCGTTGTATTTGAGCGAGCCCGATTTGTTTTGCAAATCGAGCCCGATTATCTTTATGCTTGTTCAGCCATTCTCTTGTAGGTTTCGTACCGTTCTTTGGCTTCTTTTTCTGCTTTTTGGAATAGTTCTTCCGCGATCTCCGGAAACTGGGTCATTAAGGTTGTGTATCTTACTTGCCCTTTTATGAAGTCCATGAAGTTTGCTGTGGGTTCTTTGGAGTCGAGTATGAATGGGTTTTTGCCTTGTTCTTTAAGCTCTGGGTTGTAGCGATACAGGTGCCAGTATCCGGCTTCGACCGCTTGTTTGATGTTTGCTTGGGCACGGCCCATGCCTTCTTTGATTCCGTGGTTGATGCACGGTGCGTAGGCGATGATTAGGGATGGCCCGTCATATTTTTCTGCTTCGGTGATTGCTTTTAGGAATTGGTTTTTGTCTGCTCCCATGCCTACTTGGGCAACATAGACGTATCCGTATGTTGTTGCGATCATGCCCAGGTCTTTTTTCTTGACTCGTTTTCCGGATGCGGCGAATTTTGCAACGGCTGCTGTTGGGGTGGCTTTGGAGGATTGACCGCCTGTGTTGGAGTATACTTCGGTGTCAAATACGAGTACGTTGACGTTTTCTCCGGAAGCAAGGACGTGGTCAAGTCCGCCGTATCCGATGTCGTATGCCCAGCCGTCTCCGCCGATGATCCAGACGGATTTTTTGATGAGGTAGTCTTTTTTGTCTTGGATCTCTTCTAGGATGGCTTTTGCGGATTCGTTTTGGATGGTGTTGTTTTCTAGGATTTCTAGGATTTTTTGTGTTGCGGCTTTGCTGCCTTCGGCATCTTCTTTGTTTGCAAGCCATTCTTTAAATGGTTCTTTGTTCTCTTCTGGGATGTCGAGTGCAATGAGTTGTTCCATGAGGTCTTTTAGCCGGTTTCGCATTTGTTTGATTGCCAGTGCGATTCCATAGCCGTGTTCTGCGTTGTCTTCAAAGAGTGAGTTTGCCCATGCCGGCCCTTTTCCTTCTTCATTTTTGCAATATGGCATGGATGGTGCTGATGCGCCCCAGATGGATGAGCAACCGGTTGCGTTGGAGATGATCATTCTGTCTCCGAATAGTTGGGTGATGACTTTTGCGTAAGGGGTTTCTCCGCATCCTGCACAGGCTCCTGAGAATTCTAGAAGGGGCTGCGCAAATTGGCTTCCTTTGACGGTGTTTTTGGGTAGCGGTTCTTTTGTTTTGATGGTCATTGCGTATTCCCAGTTTGGTACTTCTTTTTCGGTTTGGGTCTCTAATGGTTTCATGATGAGTGCTTTTTGTTTTGCCGGGCAGATGTCTGCGCAGTTTCCGCATCCGGTGCAGTCAAGGGGGCTGATTTGGATGCGGTATGTGAGGTCCTCTAGTCCTTTGCCGAGTGCTTTGATTGTTTTGAAGGCTTCGGGTGCCTTTTGTTGTTCGTCTTTATCGAGTAGGAATGGACGTATGGCTGCATGAGGACAGATGAAGGAGCATTGGTTGCATTGGATGCAGTGCTCTGCTTGCCATTCGGGTACATGTATGGCGATTCCTCTTTTTTCGTATGCAGCTGTTCCATGGGGGAATGTTCCGTCTTCTGCCCCTACGAATGTGCTGACCGGCAGTTTGTCGCCTTCTTGTCTGTTTATTGGTTCGAGTACTTTTTGTATGAATTCGGGTGCTTCTGTAGTTGCTGCTGCTTCTTGTTCTTCTTGTGCATCAGCCCAATGTGCGGGTACGTCGATTTTAACGAGTGCTTCCATTCCTTTGTCGATTGCTTGGTGGTTCATGGAGACGATTTTTTCTCCTTTTTTGCCGTAGCTTTCTACGACTGCGTCTTTTAGGTATTTTACAGCATCTTCTACCGGGATGACGTTTGCCAGTTTGAAGAATGCGGATTGCATGATCATGTTGATGCGGTTTCCTAGTCCGATTTGTTCTGCGATGTCGGTGGCATCGATTGTGTAGAATTGGATGTCGTTTTGTGCGATGTATCGCTTGATGGTGGCCGGCAGTTTTTGGTCGAGTTCTTCAGGGGTCCATTTGCAGTTTAGGACGAATGTGCCTCCTTTTTTGAGTCCTGCCAGTAGGTCGTATCGGGTGACGTAGGCTTGGTTGTGGCATGCGACGAAGTCTGCTTGTTGGATTAGGTAGGTGGATTGGATCGGTTTTTTGCCAAAGCGCAGGTGGGAGATGGTGACACCTCCGGATTTTTTGGAGTCGTATGCGAAGTATCCTTGTGCGTATAGGTCGGTATTATCTCCGATGATTTTGATTGCGCTTTGGTTTGCGCCTACGGTTCCGTCTGATCCCAGTCCCCAGAATTTGCATTGGATGGTGCCTTCCGGTGTGGTGTTGATTTCTTCTTTCACCGGTAGGGATTTGTAGGTGACATCGTCTGTGATTCCGATTGTGAATCCGTCTTTTGGGTTTTGTGCTTTGAGGTTGTCAAATACGGCGATGATTTGTGCCGGGGTGGTGTCTTTTGAGCCTAGGCCATAGCGGCCGCCTACGATGACCGGTGCGTTTTGTTTGTTATAAAATAGGGTGCGTACGTCTTGGTAGAGGGGCTCTCCTAATGCGCCGGGTTCTTTTGTTCTGTCTAGGACTGCGATTTTTTTGACGGTATCCGGCAGTACGTCAAAGAAGTATTTTTCGGAGAAGGGTCTGTATAGGTGGACTTTGATGAGTCCTACTTTTTCTCCTTTTGCTGTGAGGTATTGGATGACTTCTTGGATGGTTTCTGTGACAGAGCCCATTGCGACGATGATGTGTTCTGCATCGGCTGCTCCGATGTAGGTAAATGGTTTGTATTCTCTTTTTGTCACTTCGCTTACTTTTTTCATGTATTCAGCGACGATATCCGGTACCCTTTCGTAGTATGGGTTGGAGGATTCTCTCGCTTGGAAGAATATGTCCGGGTTTTGTGCCGTTCCTTTTGTATACGGATGTTCCGGGTTTAGGGCTCTATTACGGAATGCTTTGACAGCATCTTTATCGAGCCATTCTTTGAAGTGTTCGTAGTCGATGACTTCTATTTTTTGGATCTCATGGGATGTTCTGAATCCGTCAAAGAAGTGGACAAACGGGACTCTGGATTTGATTGCAGCTAGGTGTGCCACTCCCCCTAGATCCATGACTTCTTGTACGGAACTTGATGCCAGGAATGCAAAGCCGGTTTGTCTTGCCGCCATGACGTCAGAGTGATCGCCAAAGATCGATAGGGCATGGCTTGCTACAGCTCGAGCGGTTACGTGGAATACGCCGGGTAGCAGTTCGCCTGCGATCTTATACATGTTCGGTATCATTAGAAGTAGGCCTTGTGATGCAGTAAATGTGCTCGTTAAAGCGCCTGCTGCCAAAGAGCCGTGTACCGCTCCTGCCGCTCCTGCTTCTGACTGCAGTTCTACAACTTGCACTTCTTGTCCAAAGATATTCTTTTTCCCACGGGCTGCCCATTCATCGATATTCTCTGCCATAGGTGATGACGGTGTGATCGGATAGATAGCGGCTACATCTGTAAATGCATATGCAACATATGCAGCAGCTGTATTTCCATCCATCGTTTTCATGTTCTTTGCCATTTTTCCTCCCCCTTTTTTTGCATCATGTTCTTTGCCATTTTTCCTCCCCCTTTTTTTGCATAATCAATTTTCAAAAATGTTTTTTTGGAAATTTTTTAAGCCTCAAAGAGTATGAAATTCTTTCTCCTCTTGTATTTTAGCCCATTTCCCAACATTCTTTTTTTTTTACGAATATGGATATTTTGAACCGATTCAAGAAGAGGAAAATATCTCCTCAACCATATTTTTATAAGGCTTAAGGAAGAGTATAACAAAAGGGTAGAACCGTGTCAATATCTTTTATGTATACAATATTCAAAATGCAAAATAGGATGTTTTTCATTTGCACAAACGCTCATGAAAAGCATCCTATTTTTCTTTCCTTGCAAACAGATTGTTATTCTTTAAAGAATTACAGCAGCCACTTTAAAATCAAAATCAATATGACGCCGGGCACCCCAAGAAATCCAGCGATTAAAGCAGTCAGCGGATTGATTGCAATGCTGATGTCCCAGAATCCTCCTATTAAATTAAATAGAAATAATAAAATGCCTCCGATAATTCCATTATAGATCAATTTGATGATCCATTTGATAGGCACCAATAAAATATAACCGATAATATATAATAGAATCAATCCGAAAGCATAAGCTAAGATGATGTTAAACTCTACGCCCAGACCCATACTCTGTCCCCCTTTTGAATCCATCGTTTCATTTTATGTACATGGAAACCGCCATTCCGAATGCAGCAAAGAATCTTATAACCTTAGATTCTTCGCTGCGTTCAGGATGACAAGGCTGACATACTCAAAATGATAAAGTCCATTTTTACTGCAGATTTTGCCTGATCCCCATTTCTCTAGCCAATTTCATAAGATAGCGATATTTTGTTTTTGCAGCTTGTACCCTGTAAATTGCATGATCGATTAAATCGGGATCCGTTACATCTTGAAAAAATGCCTCTGCATTTTTCCATTCATCATGAGCCATTCGAATGGTATCCAACATTTTCTCTTCTTCACTTCTCAGATCTTCCCCACTGAACATCCGAGCATATAAGTTTTCCAATGTTTGAATAAAATTTCTTTCGCTTTTGCTTCTTTCCATAGGCTCGTCAGAAAACTGGTGCATATCTTTCCCCCCTCTGCCGCTTTTTTATATAATATAACCATATTATGGAATCCTATACATGGTCTTTCTTCTTTGGCAGAATAAAGATGTGCAGCCCCACTGACAATAGACCTGTCTCTTTTTGAGCCGAGGAAAGCATCCGATCTGCTCGGACGACTTTTCATCTTATAACCATTCTATGTTGTTCAAAGGGTTTCAGAACAAAAAAATATAAAAACATTTATTTTACAAATCAGCCGAGCTTGTCTCCTTTTTCTACACGCTGCTCCGGTTGAATCAATACGACCCCCTGCTTTGCATAGACACCCAAAACCAATACCTCTGACATGAAGTCCGCAATTTGTCTCGGAGGAAAATTAACGACCCCGAGAATCTGCTTTCCAACAAGTTCTTCTATTTGATAACACGCTGTAATCTGCGCGCTTGATTTTTTGATTCCGATCTCTTCTCCAAAATCTATCCATAATTTATATGCAGGTTTTCTTGCTTTTTCGAAAGTCTCCGCCCGAATAATCTCTCCGACGCGGATATCCAGTTTTAAAAAATCATCAAATACTGCCATCGTTTCACCCTCCATTTTTCAAATCCTTTTTTATCGCTTTTTTACAAATTCCAATTTTTTATACAAGGATATGCTTGATAATGCCCACAACATCCCTACCGTCCAGCCGGCCAAAACATCGCTGAAATAATGAACCCCGACATATACGCGGCTCAGGCCTACAAGAACGGCATAAATAAAAATCAAACAGCTGATAAAAACCGAAACTTTTCTATTGTGTATATTTCTCAGAATATAATAAATTACCAGTGCGGAAAGCCCCATAAATACCATCGAATGCCCACTCGGAAGGCTGTAGCCGGAAGCATGAACCAATCTGAGTTCCAAAGGCCTTGGTCTTCTGAATATCTGCTTTAGTATTTCATTAAACAGCCATAAACCCAAAACATTCAGTGAAAAAAACAGGGATTGTTTTTTCTTTTTGAAATAAATCAAAATCGCTGCAATCGTCAATGTAATGATCAAAACGGAAAGAAAATTGCCCGTAAAAGTAATCCCTTTAAAGACATGGGTGAGCATTTCGCTTCTGATCTGATTCATATAGGATATGGCTATCCGGTCAAACTTCCATTCTTCCTTTGCAATATAATTTCCTATAAATCCTGAGAAAATCAACAAGGATGAAAAAAATAAAAAAATAATCATTAGAAAAGCAAATGCAAACGCATCCTGTTTTCGATGCGATGCCGTCTTCATGTAAAAGGATTTTCTTTTTCTTTTCATACATGCCCCATCCTACCGCTTTCTATCTTTTATTTCCTTTATATCAGAAAATCTGAAAGATAGCAAAAAAAATATAAAAAATGAAGCCGAACGAAGATGAATTCATTCGGCTGCACGATCCAATTCGGTATCTTCCCTGCCCAAAGCCAAATTTTCATAATGCTTATACAAGGCATGAAATTTTCCCCTGTAATTCCTTTTCCAAGGTTTTTTCTTCCCACAGAAATGCAGGATCACCGTATTCTTCATCACATAATCCATATCCCACTTCCCATTGTTCATCAACTTATAGTAGCGATAAAATCTTGCATCGTAATTGTACCGCTTTTCATCTAAACTTTTTATCTCCTTTGAATATAAAGCATTTAAGATGTCCTGATCCGGCATAATCAATTTTGAACGGTTTTCTTCTACAAATTCATAAATCTCTTTCTCGTCGATCTTTTGCCTTTGGTATTCAAGATTCATCAGAAGCACTCCTGAATTGTAATATGCTTCAATATCATAAGGAAACAACCGGATTTTGTTGATCTCTTTTACAGAAATCTTATCATGATAAGCCGCAGCATACAAATATCCTGTAATATCTGTCTGATATAATTCCCTGATGGAATTGATGATTAAAATATCCGGGTCTAAATATAAGATGCGGTCAAGCTCCTGAGGCAAAAATTTAAATGCCAGCAGTCGATAATACATCTCTTTCGTATAATGGAGAAGCGTTGGCGCATCCACAAAATAACTGTCATCGATCTGAATGACATTCAGCCTGCTGTTGTTGCTATTTTCTTGAATATAATGATCCAAATCTTTTAATTCCTCATCTTTGATTCTTGAATGGACTAAATAAATCGAAAAAGATTCTCCCTGATTGTTGAGGAAAAGGGATTTGAGCATTACTTTCAAAGGTTTTATATAATTTGAATCCAATGTAATGAGTATATTCATATGCATGCCTCTCACTCCTATTGTCCAAATATATTTACAAAGGATCCCAAAAATTGGCTGAACAAAACTACTTTCAGCCAAAATGACATCGATATTCCTTTAATCCTTTCTACATCAGCGGAGCTAAAATGCGCAAAACGGAACTCATCCATTTTTCATAGAATTTAATATTCTTTAGATCCTCTGAGGTAATCTGTTTGCACACATTCAACGTACTCAAAAAATCCTCTTTCATATCAAAAATACTGCTGCTGTCATATAGCCAGACCCCGCATTCAAAGTGCAGAAATAAGCTTCTATAATCTACATTGATCGTTCCAACCACACCGTATTCATCATCTACTACAATCGTTTTGGAATGGATGAATCCAGGAATATATTCATAAATTTTTACGCCGCTCTCTATGAGAATTTTGTAGTAAGATCGGGTCACGGCATGTACATACCTTTTATCAGGAATATGCGGTGTAATGATGCGGACATCTACCCCTGCTTTTGCTGCCGACTTTAATGCTGTTGCCATTTTATTGTCGATGATCAAATAGGGCGTTGTGATATAAATATATCTTTTTGCCTTATTGATCAAGTTGAGGTAAACCGTCTCCCCAACCGCTTCATCATCCAGCGGGTTGTCTGCAAAGGGTTGAACATATCCGCTGCCGCTGCCTTGAACTTCCAAAGGGCTGTTTTTCTTAAACTGGCTGTAGTCCTCATTGATCCCCCGAATAAAGTCCCACATCGTAAGGAACATCACGGTCAAATTATTGACCGCCTCGCCCTTGAGCATGATCGCCGTATCTTTCCAATGGCCATACTTTTCAATCTGATTGATGTATTCATCTGCCAAATTAATTCCCCCGGTAAACCCCGTATGGCCGTCAATAATAGCGATCTTTCGGTGATCCCGATTGTTTAATCGAGGATACAATATGGGAAGGAGCGGGTTGAAAACACAGCATTGGATTCCCATTCTTTCCAATTTTTTATCATATCGATAGGGTAGTTTTAAAAGGCAGCCAACATCATCATAAATAACGCGAACATCGACGCCCCTCTTCGCTTTTTCTACAAGAATATCTAAGATGCTGTTCCACATGATGCCTTCTTCGATAATGAAATATTCCATAAATATGTAATGCTCTGCTTTCTCAAGTTCTTCCTTTAGCCGTTTAAATTTTTTTTCACCGGTGGGAAGATATTCGCAGATCGTATTTTTGTATGGAGGATAATAAGAATAATTTTGGATATATCTGGACTGATTGGCAGCATCTTGATTGCGCAATTCGATTTCGTCCAAAATCAATTGCTTCGGGTAGGGAGCCAAGATTTCTTTTGTCTTCTCTTCAATGAATTTCATCCTCTTGCGCGTTCTCCTGCTCAGCTTGTTCCCGCCAAAGAAAATATAAAATAACGCTCCAAAGATAGGCAATATGAATATCAAAACGATCCAGGCAATTTTATATACGGGGTTGCTTCTATTGTTGGCGACTCGCCAAACAAGCAGCACGCTGAGCAGCAAATTTCCACCATAAAAGAATGTAAAATGCTCATTGAATCTTAAAATAACATTGATCAAGATGGAAAACTGCAAGACCATAGCGGCCACGATAAAAGCAAGCCTGTTGAATAAAATTTTTTTAAAAAACCATCGAATCAATTCCATCTCTTGTACCTCTCCTAAACTCAATCATCTCCTTACCAAAGACAAAACCATTTCATTTTATTGAATAAAAAAATTGGCAAATAAAAACCTCTATTTTAAAAAAATTTTTTTGATTTTCTTATTCTCCCCTAACGATTTAATTTTATCACATTATATGGGTTTTGAAAGTTTATCTGTATTTTGAGCCATAACGAACAGAAACGGGTATTGGACCTCTTTATATCTAATACCCGTTTCTGTTCATATACTCACACGAAAAACAAAAGCCTTAAATTTCAAAAAATTCCACCGATTTTCGCCGAAAGATTCATCGTATCAACCGCTCATTTCCTTCCCCCTAAATCTATAATCTATTATATGCAAACATTCGCAGTCGTCATTCCATTCGTGATCGATAACAAGAAACGATTTTAGGATGCTTTTTTATTCACTGCTTTAAAAACCCTTCCATATTCTTTTAAAGAATTTTCTTTAAAATATTCAAGCGAATCAAATCATACTTTTTTTCGGAACTTATCAGCCATTTGATAAAATCAGCATTGATTCCGTTTACTTTTTGGTTGATAAGCGCATCATTTGAATATACCGAAAGAATGGAATGCATAACAAAAAAAGAAGGCGGTCATATGACCGCCAATCTGCTAACCCTTAATAAGGCCTGACATGGTAGGACTATCTGGACTATAGCTATAGAAGGTAATTTGTATGCCATTGATCATATAATACATTTCGTATAAATCATCCCACTCCCACGACATTCCTTCATGGTACGGCTCTCCTAAAATTTGCTTGATTTGGTTGGGGGTCATGCCTATTTTCACGCCCAAAACCTCAGCATTTTCCCGCAAGTCGATAGAACTTACTAAATTGTTATGAAAGAAAACCCGATAATTACCTTTATCGATGATCAAAATCCCAACTCTTCAGCGATGATGACAACGTGGAAATCTGAATCAACAGGCCGTTTATGGATAACCGTCGTGATATTACAAATTCTCTGATCCGATGCACATTCGGTACAGGAGCCGCTCACATTGCATCCGAGATCATTGTTATATTTGATATTGTTCATCTGCGCTGCAACAAAGCGAATCCTGTCTAATCCTGCATTCAAATCTTTGACCAATTTGTTCGCCCCTGCAATAACGATGATCCTGTCAGAACCGTAAAGACTT
>JAMNXX010000265.1 GCA_023623095.1 Bacillota bacterium
GTTTTTAAAAGATTCTAAGGAGGGAGAAAGTAGATTTCCTCACCTAGAAGGATATATAAACAGTTTATTTGTTTTTAAGGAAATCGAGGATCGAATCAATGAATGTATTATAGGAGAAGATGAAATTTCAGATCATGCAAGTCCGACCTTGAGAAGCATCAGAAGGAGCATAGAAGCAAAACATCAGGGAATTCGTAGCCGCTTGAATAGCATTATTTCTTCTGTTGAAAATCAAAAATATCTTCAAGAGGCGATCATCACGATTCGCCAAGATCGTTATGTTGTTCCGGTTAAACAAGAGTATCGGATGCATATTCCGGGATTGATCCATGATCAGTCTTCTAGCGGAGCGACGCTTTTTATCGAACCGATGGCAATCGTCCAGTTAAATAATGAGCTAAAAGAATTAAAATTGAAAGAAAAAGCGGAAATTGAAAAAATATTAAGGGAACTGACTGGGCTGTTGGAGCAAAGAGCAGATGAAATACGGTCGAATCAGAGTATATTGGCGAAATTGGATTTTATTTTTGCAAAAGGTAAGCTGGCAGTTCAAATGAACGCCGTAGAACCACAGCTCAATCAGAAGGGTTGGATTCGCATAAAAAATGGGAAGCATCCGCTGCTGAATGAAAAAACGGTTGTTCCTACGAATATTTGGATTGGAGATACATTCCGAACCTTGGTGATTACGGGACCCAATACAGGGGGAAAAACGGTTACACTAAAAACGGTGGGACTCTTTGCGCTGATGACACAGTCTGGGCTTCATATACCGGCTGATTATGGAACACAGATGTCTGTATTTGATCAAATATTTGCGGATATTGGAGATGAGCAGAGCATCGAACAAAGTTTAAGTACTTTTTCATCTCATATGACGAATATTGTAGAGATTTTAAACGGGATTACAGAGAATTCGCTTGTTTTACTGGATGAATTGGGAGCGGGGACCGATCCGACGGAAGGAGCAGCGCTTGCGATCGCTATTTTAGAATATTTGCATTCAATGGGGGTCCGAACCGTAGCGACGACACATTATACAGAACTCAAGAAATATGCGCTGACGAGGGAGGGAGTAGAAAATGCTTCCGTTGAATTTGACATCGAAACATTAAGCCCGACTTATCGTTTGTTGATAGGGGTTCCCGGAAAATCCAATGCGTTTGAGATATCAAGAAGGTTAGGGTTGGATCAACAGATTGTCGATAAGGCCAAAGATTTTATTTCAAAAGAGGATATTGCCTTTGAAGATATTTTAGCGACGATCCAAGAACAAAAGCGTGTGGCAGAAGCAGAAAGGGATGAGGCAATAAAACTTCGACTGATCATTGAAGAACAGAAAAAGAAATATGAGAAGCAAAATGAAGCATTAGCGCTCCAGAGGGATAAGATTTTACAAGATGCAAGAGAGGAAGCAAGAAAGATTTTTAAAAGCGCTAAGGAAGAATCCGAAAAAATCATCAAAGAATTGAGAAATTTAGCGAAGGAACAAGATGAAAAAGCGCGAAACAGACAGATCGAGGAAGCTAGAAGGGCACTCTCCAGCAAACTAGACGATGTAGCTGGAACACTGGCAGCGAATATTCATTTAGGAGTCAATTCTGCGCCTCCAAAAGATTTAAAGGTGGGAGATACGGTGAACCTTCTTAATTTAAATCAAGTAGGACATGTTCTGTCTCCACCGGATAAAAATGGAGATGTAACCGTACAGGTAGGAATTTTAAAGATGAATGTAAATATGAAACATTTGCGTTTAATAGAAGATGGAGAAGATCCTGTCAAGCAGGCAGGAACGGGGAAAATTTTCCAAACAAAGGCTCAAAATGTAAAAAGCTCTATCGATCTGAGAGGACAAAATCTTGAAGAAGCAGAAATGAATACAGATAAGTATCTAGATGACGCTTATCTTGCAGGATTAAAGGAAGTTACGATCATACACGGGAAAGGAACAGGTGTTTTACGGGAAGGCATCCAGCAGTTTTTAAAAAGCCATAAACATGTTCAATCTTTTCGAGCTGGCAGCTATGGAGAAGGAGGAACAGGTGTAACCATCGTATTATTAAAATAAAAAATTGAGAAGGTGAATTTTATGCTCCTTATTAGTGCCTGCTTAGCAGGTGTCAACTGTAAATATAATGGAGGCAGCAATGAGGTAGACAAAATTAGAAAAATTGCCCAAGAAGAAAAAGCGATTTTAATTTGTCCCGAGCAATTGGGTGGATTGCCTACTCCTCGGCTGCCTTGTGAGATTGTAGGGGGAGATGGGAAAAAAGTTTTGCAAGGAGAAGCGAAGGTGCTCGATCAAAATGGAAGGGATCAAACTCCCTTTTTTATAAAAGGAGCGCAAGAAACATTAAAGATTGCAAAGCTATGTGGGGTACAAATAGCCATCTTAAAGGCGAGGAGCCCATCTTGCGGCAGCGGAATGATCTATGATGGCAGTTTTCAAGGAAGAAAAAAAAGGGGCGACGGGGTTACCGCCGCACTGTTGAAAGAAAACGGGATTGATGTTTTTACTGAAGAAGAGTAAAAAGCGGTGACAGGGTATTTATCTTAATGATTTGTTCGATTGAATTTCTTGAAGAAAATGATTGGACATGGCGTCGTTTGGATCGATTTCTAATGCTTTTTGGAAATAATGAATGGCTTCTTCGTTATTCCCCTGCTGATAACGGATATATCCCAAATAAAAGTAGAAAGTTGCGGTGCGAGGATTTTTTTTCAAACCATTCTCAAATGCGATCTCTGCCTGGCGCAAATCATTTTGCTCCAGGTATTGTACCCCTTTGTGTAGGTAATATTGCCAAGTCTGTTGATGGAGCGTGATTCCTGTGAAGAATAAAGCGATGATCAGAACGATTGTGCATAATTGAAAAAAAATCCGTTTTATTTTGAACACGGGTTCTTTCTTTAACCCTAAGGCAGAACTCGTGAGATATCCTCCAATCAACCCTCCTATATGGGCAAAGTTGTCGATGTTCGGATTTGATAATCCGAAAATAATGTTGATGATCAGGATGGAGAGGATATTGAGACCATATCTGGCAGAAAAGATAGCAGGCTTTCGAATTCCAAAATACAAATAGGCACCCATCAGCCCGAAAATTGCCCCTGAAGCTCCGGCGGATACCGCTTTACTAAAAATAAAGCTCCCTAGGCTTCCGAATAATCCTGAAATTAGATAAATCAATATGAATTTTACAGAGCCGAAGATATATTCGATGTCCTTGCCCAATACTTTTAGCGCATATGTATTCAAAAGCAAATGCAATATGCCAATGTGGATGAATATATTCGTTATTAATCGATAATATTCACCGGCAGCAATCAGTGGATTGTATTTAGCCCCGAATCGAATCAAATTATAAATATTTGTGGTACCCCCCTGAGCAGAAATATAGAGAAAGACCAAAACATTTATAATCATAAATAAATAAGTAAAATACGTGTTTTTTTGATCGAAAAAATACCCTTTTTGTGCTTTTGTTTTTCTTTCAATTTCTCCGAAATTGATTTCTTGCAGCTCATCATCTAGCGGTTTATATAGCTGATGGGAGAGAAATATTTCTATGTCTTGAAAATCAGAAAAATTCTTAAAAACGGAAAATGCTTTGCGCAACTTCCAATCGATAAAAAAAATGTGAATACGAATTTTTGTTGTGCGCAGCCATTGAAACAATTCATTGAATCGTTCAGAAAGATATTCTTGTTGATTTTCATGGATGAAAATTACCTTATAAAAATAGACAGCATTGAATTTGTTCATGGCTTTTATGGAATCATATTGCTGCAAAATAGCATCTTTCTGTTCCTCGATTGTTTTTTGCAAGAAAAAATCTTCATGGGTGAAATCTATAAAAAAGTGCCGAAACCAAATTTGCTTATGCAATACAATATCAAATATGTCTTGCACTTCTTGATGAGGATATAAGAAGAACTCTTTTTCCTCTATGAATGATTTCATTATTTGAGCGGTGAGACGTATCATAATTGGCTGCTCCCCCGGTTTCCATATTTGAAGATTTAAAGATATCTTATTACATTTTTGATATTTCTATTTAAAAATATCTTATCATATTTGTATACTGGCTTACAACGCAAAAGCTTTTTTATTAGGAAAAGATGCGTCTATCCCATTTCCTACTTGATTTGAAGCGGAATATATGATAAATTATTAGTCAAAAATAAGGAATAAAGTATCATCGATGAAGAGGAGAGTAGGCCTTCTCTATGTACATGAAAGCGATTCGGAGTGGGTGGAAGTCCGAAATGTACTGGAGGCTGAAGCGCACCTTGGAGATTTTTGTTGAAAAATGAGTAGGCAAAACGGGTTCCTGCCGTTATCCGGAACAAAAGTGGGCATTTTTATGTCAATAAGAGTGGTAACACGGGCAAACTCTCGTCTCTTCATGTTTTTTAAGGGAGGGGAGTTTTATTTTTGAATGAAAATAACCTTTGCAAAATATAGAGGAGGAAAAACAATGATTGATTTCAAGAAAGAAATATCGGATATCCTTTCAAAACATATTCAAGGGCTGCAGATAGACGAAATTTTAGAAATGATAGAAATTCCACCGAATCCTCAAATGGGAGATTTTGCTTTTCCATGTTTTAAGCTGGCAAAAACATTTCGAAAAGCTCCAAATCTGATTGCTCAAGAAATAGCAGAATCGATACAAGCGCCGAATCTTTTTGAAAAAATAGAAAGCGTATCCGGTTATATTAACTTTTTTATTGACAAGGGAATTTTTGCCCAATCGGTTATCGAAGAAGTTTTGCAGAAAAAAGATCAGTTTGGCGCTTCCGATATCGGCAAGGGAAAAAAAGTGATTGTTGAATTTTCTTCTCCCA
This sequence comes from Bacillota bacterium, assembly GCA_023623095.1. Classification (GTDB taxonomy): domain Bacteria; phylum Bacillota; class Clostridia; order Peptostreptococcales; family Thermotaleaceae; genus JAMNXX01. The sequence continues at coordinate 4,852 of JAMNXX010000265.1, forward strand.
ACATCGCAAAACCTTTCCATATCGGGCATATTCGAAGCACAGTAATTGGAAATTCTATCCATAAGATCTATCGATTTTTGGGTTACAAAACGATTACGATCAATCATTTGGGGGATTATGGGACACAGTTTGGAAAATTGATTGTGGCATATAAAAATTGGGGAAATCGTCAGGAAGTTGAAGAGGACCCGATTCCTACTCTATTGAAATTATATGTGAAATTTCACGAAGAAGCGGAGAAAGAGCCGCAATTGGAAGAGGAAGCCAGAGAGTGGTTTAAAAAATTAGAGGAAGGGAACCAAGAGGCAAAGGAATTATGGCAATGGTTTCGAGAAGTAAGCTTAAAAGAATTTGACCGGGTATATCGCTTATTAAATATTTCATTTGATTCGTATGCAGGTGAAAGTTTCTATTCTGATAAGATGCCCCGTGTTTTAAAAATGTTAGAAGAAAAAAATCTGCTTGTGGAATCAAAGGGAGCGGATATTGTAGATTTAGAGCCTTATGGAATGCCCCCTGCGCTCATTCGAAAGAGCGATGGTTCTACCCTTTACATTACCAGGGATATTGCTGCTGCAATTTATCGAAAAGAACATTATGATTTTGATAAGAACATATATGTAGTCGCTTCTCAGCAAAACTTACATTTTCAGCAATGGTTTAAAATAATTGAACTGATGGGATATGAATGGGCGAAAGACTGTGTTCATGTTCCTTTTGGACTGGTGAGTTTAGAAGAAGGAACCATGTCTACGCGAAAAGGCAGAGTCGTATTTTTAGAAGATGTTCTCAAGAAGGCAGTGGAGAAGACGAAAGAAATTATCCAAGAAAAAAATGCAGGATTGGAAAATATCGATGAGGTAGCAAAGCAAGTGGGAATTGGAGCAGTTGTTTTTCAAGAGCTTTCCAATAACCGTATAAAAGATTATGTATTTTCGTGGGATAAAACTTTGAATTTTGAAGGAGAAACAGGACCTTATGTTCAGTATACACATGCGAGAGCATGTAGTGTTTTGAGGAAAGCCACCGTTGAAATCACAAATTCAATCGATTATCGTTTGCTTTCCGGAGAAGATGCGATGAATCTGATCCGGTTGCTCCATCAGTTTCCGGATGTTGTCCTTGAAGCGAGCAAAAAGTATGAACCGTCGATGATCACAAGGCATATTGTAGATATTGCGCAGGCTTTCAATAAATTTTATCATGATACCCCTATCATCGTGGAAGATGAGAGTTTACAAAAATCGAGGCTGGCGCTTGTATATGCAGTCAAGCAAACGATAGCAAATGGATTGGGGCTTCTTGGAATTGCTGCACCGGAGAAGATGTAAATATAAAATAAAATTCATTTTGGAGGAATGATATATGCGGTATGAAGGAGCGATTTATCGACCGCCTAGCGAGGCATATAGCTTAATTATTCAGGTTACCATTGGCTGTTCCCATAACCGATGCATTTTCTGCAGTTCGTATCAGGAAAAAAATTTTAGAATCAGAAAACTGGATGAAATCTTTGAAGATTTTGAGATGGCCCGGAGAAGATATGCAAAGGTAAGAAGGATCTTTTTAGCAGATGGAAATGCATTGGTTCTGAAAACGGATGATTTGAAAAAAATATTGGAAAAAATCAAGGAATTGTTCCCAGAATGTGAACGAATAGGGACATATGGAGCACCGAAAGATATATTAGGAAAGACAGTTGAAGAACTAAAATTATTAAAAGAATTGGGATTAAAAATTATCTATTTGGGCGTAGAATCTGGCAGCAATGAGATATTGGAATTCATTCAGAAAGGTGTAACATCAGCGCAAATGATAGAAGCAGGAAAAAGAGTTGTACAATCGGGAATTGATTTATCTGTTACATTGATATCCGGATTGGGTGGAAAGGAAAAGTGGAGAGAGCATGCAATAGAGTCCGCAAGGGTGATGAATGAAATCAATCCAAAATACATCGGTCTATTAACGCTGATGGTAGAACCGGGAACCGTTTTATATGAAAAAGTTCGAAGAAACGATTTTCAACTTTTAACACCTAAGGAAGTGATGATAGAAACTCGAGAATTTCTTAGGCATATAGAGGTTAACGATTGCATCTTTAGAAGCAATCACGCTTCCAATTATGTTGCATTAGGAGGAACATTGCCTCAAGATAAGGAGAGGCTATTGGCGCAATTAGATGAGATGATTCGATACGATTATCAAGGAAAACCAGAATTTTTAAGGATGTTATAAAAGAGAAAATCACAGCATGGATAAAATGCTGTGATTTTTAATCATTTTTCCAGATGGTTTAGAATTTCCTCTTCTGTGGTCTGGGTTAGCGCACAAAGCTGTTTCAGAATGCTGTTTTTCAGTTCGATAAAGGATTCGATGCATGTATTTTGTCCTGTATACTCAAGTGCCTTAATGATCATGAGCATATCTTTCTTCGAAATTTCTTCGATAGATATACGTTCAAATTGTTCCACATAGGTCACCTTCCTTGTTTTATCCGATATCTGACACTCTAAAAAATTTTTTCTTTATAAGAAGAGTTGGATTGAATAATAATAATACATAATTCGATAAAGAATATAAAAATCCTTCAAAAACAGATTTTTGCTAAAATTTTGTTTTTTATATAAAGGGGAAATACGGAAGCCCATATTGAGGAGAAAAATACTTCTGCTATAAGCAGAGACATATCAGAATAAACAATAGAAAAAAGAAATGAAACCTTATTCCTTTCGAAAATGATACATAGGCCAGGTAAAAAGGATTGTGCTATAATGGCTTTATAGTCAAATATCGTATTCAATAAGTATTTAACGAAAGCGTAAAAGAATCGATTTTATTGCAAATGAAAAAGCAAGAAAGGATCATTTTGTATGAAAATTTTATTGACTACATTGAATGCAAAATATATGCATACTGCTTTATCGCTTCAATATTTATACAGCTATTGTAAAGATGCATTCCAAAATATTGTTGTTCAAGAATATACGATCAACCAGCGTTTAAACTATATACTCGGAGAGATCTACAAGGGGAAATATGATATTATCGGATTTTCATGCTATATTTGGAATATATCCCAGATATTGCAGCTCGCTCGAAATCTAAAAAAAATAAATCCCCATCAGATTATCGTGCTAGGAGGTCCTGAAGTAAGTTTTGATTCTGTCGAATTGATGAAAGAACATCCATATATTGATTATATTGTCTTTGGAGAAGGAGAAGAAACTTTTAGAGAGCTTTTAGACTGTCTAATCAACGAAAAGAC
>JAMNXX010000314.1 GCA_023623095.1 Bacillota bacterium
CAAACACAATATGACAGCTCTTTTTGTAGCACGAAATGATGGGGAGAATTATGGGAAGCTGATCATTTATAAATTTCCTAAGGAAAAAACGGTATACGGTCCGATGCAGATCGAAGCAAAAATTGATCAGGATACTGATATATCAAAAGAATTTTCCTTGTGGGGACAGAGGGGTTCTACTTATTTGAGAGGAAATCTTTTGACCATTCCGATTGAAAATTCTTTATTGTATATTGAACCGATCTATTTGAAAGCAGAAAGTGAAAACAGCTTGCCCGAGGTCAAAAGAGTTGTGGTAGCTTATCAGGACAGACTGACTTATGAAAACACTTTGGAAGAAGCGCTGGCAAAGATGTTCGGTACAGAAATCAAGGAGCCGGAAAAACAGGAAGAGCAGCGTGATCCGGCAGAAGAAACGGAAGAAAGTCTTTCCGATTTGATCCAAAAGGCAAACGAGGTATTTACACGTGCGCAGGGAGCACAGAGAAACGGAGACTGGGCAGGATATGGCCGGTATATCGATGAGCTTAGCAAATTGCTTCAAAAGATGCAGCAGCAATAGGTGTTTAGACAAAAAATAACAAGCCCCGTATTTTCCGAAATACGGGGCGTTTCTGCTTTTCTTAAATACGTATGAATTTACCGCACAAAGCAAAAAATACAAGTACAGTAAATTCGTCTAGATAGAGGTCAAGAGTGTATTACTATTCAATAAGTCCTAGTTCTGGAGCAGGATGGTCAATACCGATGATTGCAACAATTTCTCCTGAAGAATTATAGATTGGAGCAAATGCAGATTTTTGGATGCCATAAGTTTCATCTTCCCAAGTATGGATTGCATAAGCAGGTTCTCCTGCAAAAGCTTTTTCAAATTGAGGTTCCATTTCGTATTCTGCACCAAATTCGTCAGCATCTTCTTCATCAGCCGCATCCACGATCAGATGGGTCATATCATCGCTGACTTTAATGAGCGTATAAACATAGGTTGATTCATTGATTTCTTGAACTTTTCTTAATACATCATAGAGCTTTTGATATGCTTCACTATCTCTGTGACCGTCTGCAACGACTTGCTCATGCAGATCCCCCAATTCTCCATTCAACATCAAAGAAGCTGTTGCGGCGATAGCCATTACTTTTTCACCTACGAGGCGATTGATTTCTTCTTCACTTACCGCTTCGTCAGCATCAGCTTGGGCGCCGTTCTCCTCAACAGCGGGGTCATCACCATTCTCTTCAGAAGCCGGGGCTCCGCAGCCTACTGCAAAGGACATGATAAACAATCCAATTATCAGTAGGATAGCGATTTTTTTTCTCGAAATTTTCATTTTTTCACTCCTCTATTTTTATAGTGGGGAAATAAAAAATCGTATTTAAGAAAAGCAGTCCATCACAAGCAATGTTAGCCATATCTAATTATAATATAATAATTTGCAAAAAACAATCAATATTCCAAATATTGAATGCAGAAAGATCAGGCTTGTTTAAAAAATTATATATTTATCGAATTCAAACTCAAAAATAAAAATTTAAAACGATTTTGTGAATTGGAGCAGAATGAACTTCAACAAAAAAACTACAACAACCTCTTTATGATGATTGCTGTAGTTTTTTTGTTTTATTTGAAATATGAAGAAAAGGGCTTGGTGAATTTTTTGCTTATCTTGCTCGGATAGACTTTAACTCCTCAATCGACATTGTATCTAATTTTTGAGCAATTCTTGCAAATTCTTGTCTACTAATAAATCCTTTTGCGACTAAAATTTCAATGATTGTAGCGATGGCTAATGTATTGCGATAATCTATTTCTTTTAAATCTGCAATCTGCGCATATAAATCGATATCAACCATTTCAGAACCTCCGCTTCTCGTTAAGTTGAAGACATTTTTCACTCTTAAAAGTATTTCCTTAAAAAGCCAAAAATATACCTCTTTTAACGAATGAATCCAACTGAAAATAGATGATGGACATATTCCATCATATTCTTTTTGCGTATCAAATGATTCTATGATTATTCAAGTGATATTTGGATAAAATAATAAAATAACATGCTCATTTTGCTGCAATTCAAAGTATTTCAGCGAACAGAGATTTTGAATTTATCGATATTTTCCTTGACCTTTTTTTGTCTATGAGTGAAAATATAATAATGAAAGAAAAGGATTTGTATATCGATTTGCGGAATCGTGCTCAGAACCGTTAAGAAAAGAAAAGGCGAAGAGAGGGAAAAGTAGGCAGATAAATGTTTATAGAGAGTCGGTGGCCGGTGAGAACCGATAGCGTTGTTTGCTGAATCCGCCCTGGAGCTGTAGGCCGAACCATGAAGTAAGCTTTACCGGATGCGACCGTTATATCGCAAGAAAGCGGACTGAAAAGAAAATTCAGCCAATTAGGGTGGCAACGCGGGAGAACCTCTCGTCCCTCATTTTATCGGGATGAGGGGATTTTAATTTTTAAGAAAGGAAAAAAAGGGAGGAATCGAAAAATGCTGGATATAAAAAGGATCCGAGCAGATATAGATGCAGTAAAGAAATTGATTGAAAAACGCGGCCAAGGAGATTATGACTTGGATCAATTGATCGTTTTGGATAAAAAGCGAAGAGATATGATTCAAAAAGTAGAACAAATGAAAAGCCGCCAAAACAGCGTATCGAAGGAAATTCCAAAATTAAAGAAGGAAGGAAAAGATGCGACACCTGTATTGGAGGAAATGAAAAGCCTAGCAGAGCAGATAAAAAATATGGATGAGCAAATAAAAGAAGTTGAACAAGAAATTCAAAATAAACTTTTAGAAATCCCAAATACACCTCATTTCAGCGTACCGGACGGAAAAACAGATGAGGAAAATGTGGAGATAAAAAAATGGGGAGAGCCCAGAAAATTTGATTTTGAAAATAAAGCACATTGGGACATCGGCCTTGATCTAAATATTTTGGATTTTGAAACGGCAGGAAAAATTACGGGTGCTCGTTTTACCGTATACCGAGGATTGGGCGCAAGATTGGAGCGTGCGATCATTAACTTTATGCTGGATCTGCATACAACGGAGCATGGATATACGGAAATCCTACCGCCTTTTATGGTAAATCGGAGCAGTATGATTGGAACCGGTCAGCTTCCAAAATTTGAAGATGATATGTTCCATATCCCTAGCAAGGATTTTTTCCTAATTCCTACAGCAGAAGTGCCTGTGACCAATTTATACAGCAATGATATTTTAGAAGAAGAACAACTTCCCATTTATCACACGGCATATACACCTTGTTTTCGCAAAGAGGCGGGAGCGGCAGGAAGAGATACGCGGGGGCTCATCCGCCAGCATCAATTTAACAAAGTAGAACTGGTTAAGTTTACGAAACCGGAAGATTCCTATACAGAGCTGGAAACATTATTGGCCGCTGCGGAAGAAGTCCTGAAACGATTGGAACTGCCTTACCGGGTCGTAAAATTATGTGGAGGCGATCTGGGCTTTAGTGCAGCGATGACTTATGATATCGAGGTATGGATGCCCAGCTATAATCGGTATTTAGAAATATCATCCTGCAGCAATTTTGAAGATTTTCAGGCAAGACGCGCCAATATCCGGTATCGGCCGAAAACGAAAGGAAAAGTGGAATATGTCCATACATTGAATGGATCCGGGCTTGCAGTAGGAAGAACGCTGGCAGCCATTCTTGAAAATTACCAACAGGAAGATGGCTCGGTAATCATTCCGGAAGTTTTACGGTCATATATGGGTGGAATAGAAAAAATTACACGATAGATTTGAAATCGAAAAAATGACAAAAAAATTTATATAAAATCAAATGAACAGGAGGATGATCATGAAAAAAAATATTGGTGCAAGGCCTTTGATTTATCCAACACCAGCGGTGGTAGTGGGCACTTATGATCAGGAGGGAAAACCGAACGCGATGACTGCTGCTTGGGTAGGATTATGTTGTTCTACGCCTCCCTGTATCATGGTAGCGCTTGGACGAAATAGTTATACGAATGAAAATATTCAAATGAAAAAATTTTTTACGGTCAATATTCCTTCGCAGCAATATGTAAAAGAAGTAGATTATTTTGGGATTACTTCAGGAAAAAATACAGATAAATTTGAAGATGTAAAATTAACCCCAGTTGCGAGCGATGTGGTCGATGCTCCTTATGTCAAAGAATTTCCGTTGGTTTTAGAATGCAAACTGGTAGATGTGCTGAAGATTGGTTCAGCAGATCAGCTGATTGGTGAAATCATTGATGTGAAAGCAGATGAATCTGTTTTAAATGAAGCGGGCTTGCCGGATATCGAAAAAGTTCAACCGATGCTGTATGCTCCGGCGATTCGGCAATACTATTCCATCGGAAATCATTTAGGAAAAGCATATTCAATTGGAAAAGAAATCAAAATCGCTGATAAATAGATGCAAGATTGCAGCGTTTTGATACGGCATTTTCTTTTGTTGACCTTTAATCAAAACAAATGGAATCCATTCTTGGATTCCATAAAAGGGGGGGATCTGATGTTAGATAGCATTGATGTGGCAAGAGCAGCGATTCAGATGGCGATTTCTTCATCAAGGGAAGATGAAGATCGAAAATCCAGAAAATTCAGAGATCATGGAATACGAGCTGCTGCCGTCGATATCGGGGGAAATTTGATTGAATCGATTCCAAAAGTGATTGAACGAGCGATTATTGCATCACGGCGAAGCGGAGTGATTACGGAAAGCCATGTTCTCGATGGGGCAGTTGCAGGTGCGGCAAGGGAAGCGATCATGCAAGTAGCGGAAAGAGCAAACGGATTAAACGCAGGCGGAAAAATAGGAATTGCACGATCCGGGGAACATTTGGTAGTCTGTATCTTTATGAGCATAGGACTGCTGCATTTAAATGAAGTGGTCATCGGATTGGGTCATCGGGCAGTGCCGGATATATAAGGACTGAAACGGGATCCCTCAGGGAAGTTGTTTTCCTGAGGGGTTTTTGTATTTTATCTGATTGACATATTTCTTAGATTGATATAGATTGAATATTGGAATATTGCACAAGCTTATGAAAGAGGAGAAAACATAATGGTTATACTGAATGGACTACAAAGCGTATTTAGCATCATGCTGATGATCGGAACAGGATATTTTTTGACGAAAAAAGGCTGGTTTGGGGAGAAAGATTCCAGATTGTTTTCAAGGTTGGTTGTGAATATATCTTTGCCGTGTCTTGCGTTTTCAAATATGCTCAGCATCTTTGATCGGGAGATGCTGGAGACGGCGGGAATGGGATTATTCGTTCCCATTGTCACGATGCTGATAGGATACGGGATTTCCATAGCAGTCGCTCGGCTGCTAAATGTTCCTGAGAGGAGGCGCGGATTATTTCAATCCATGTTTGCGCTCTCCAATACGATTTTTATCGGATTGCCCGTGAATATGGCGTTGTTTGGAGAAAAAAGCGTCCCTTATGTATTGATGTATTATGCTGCAAATACAATGATATTTTGGACGATAGGTGTATACGGTATTCGGAAAAAAAGATCAGAAGGAGGCCGTAAAGTTTCTTTTTTGGAGACATTTTCTAAGCTCCTTTCACCGCCCCTCATATCTTTTTTGTTTTCATTGATGCTGGTATTGATGGAGATACAACCTCCGAAATTCATATTGGATACGGCACAATATATGGGAAATCTCACGACGCCTTTATCGATGCTTTTTATCGGGATGGTTATTCATTCGATGGATCTGAAAAAATTCCATTTCAACTTAGAAACGAATATTTTATTGGCAGGAAGATTTATTATCTCCCCGCTTCTGGTATGGATCATTTCGCTTCCTTTCGGAATGATGCCGCTGATGCGGAATGTATTTATCATGGAGGCTGCCATGCCCGCGATGACACAGACGGCAATTGTCGCCCAGGCTTATGATGCAGATGTTGAGTATACAACTTGGATCGTGGGTATTTCTACGCTGATCAGCTTGATCTTTATTCCTTTGCACCGCGTTTTTTTAGAATTTATATAAAAGAAGAATATTTTCAAGCAAAGCTGCATAAACATTGAAAGGGGAGCTCTATACAATATATGGTATGAAAAAATAAATATCCACAACATATTGTGAATAAAGTGGATAACTTTTATTTAAAGGGAAAAAGATGCGTGAAAAAGGACTAAAACTTACTTGAATACTGCATGCCCCAAACCGGAACCTGTTCATCTAATCAAGCAGGCAGGAAAAATAGCAAGTGCTGTCTTTCCGTCGGAGAAATTGATCCTTGGGCTTTCTGCTTTTTCAGAAACGCCAGAGAGCATCCGAATAAAGATCGGAATTGCAAAACGATAAAGTAAAAATATATTTATAAAAACAAAATGCACCTCCAAATGTTTGTTTGAACCATTTGAAGGTGCATTTTTGTATTTCATGGAGTTTTTTCCTATCTGGATATGAAAGTTTCACGTGAAACATGAACATTTTTATTAAAGAAATTAAGTTCGATAACATCCATTAATTTTGACATACTCATAACTGAGATCGCATCCCCAGGCAGATGCATGGTATTTTCCATCTTTTAAATCGATCAGCACGATAATATGATCTTCTTTTAGTATTTTCAATGCTTTTTCTTCGCTGAAAGGAATCCCCATCCCTTTTTCTACTAACTGTATGGTGCCGGCGCGGCTTTGAAAGGAGATATCGATTTTTTCGGGGTCAAAATTTGCACCGGAATATCCCATTGCGCATAAAATCCTTCCCCAATTGGCGTCACTGCCGAAGAAGGCAGCTTTTACGAGACTGGAAGAGATCACTGCTTTTGCACAGATTTTTGCATCTGTTTCAGAGTTTGCATGGGATACGGATACTTCTATCAGTTTGGTAGCCCCTTCTCCGTCTTTCGCGATCATTTTTGCGAGCTCCTGATTGACGAAGTCGAATGCATTCTTAAATGCATCATAATCCTCTCCGTCATCTTTGATTAAAGGATTTTCTGCTGCGCCGTTTGCCAAAGCGATAACCGTATCATTGGTGCTTGTATCTCCGTCTACGGAGACCATATTGTAGCTGTTCTGTATACTGTCCCGGAGCGCTTTGGTAAGCATCGTTTTTGTAATATTGGCATCCGTGACGATAAATGCTAACATCGTAGCCATATTTGGATGGATCATGCCGGAACCTTTGGCTATACCGCTGATTTGTACCGGTTTATTTCCGATGGTCGTTTCTACGGTTATTTTTTTAGGAAATGTATCGGTTGTCATAATGGCTTCGGCAGCCCCGTCTTCTCCGCCACTCGATAGGGAGCTGCAGGCAGTCTGAATTCCCTTTTCAATGCGATCCATTGGAAGGGGAACGCCGATGATCCCTGTAGAAGCAACCAATACTTCTTCAGGATTTAAACCCAAACATTTTGCAGTTTTCACTGTCATGGCCACAGCATCTTCGATACCCTTTTGACCGGTACATGCATTTGCATTTCCGCTATTGATGACGACAGCACGGGTGCTTTCTGATTGGATGTGTTCCATCGATACGAGCACAGGTGCTGCCTTTACTTTATTGGTGGTAAAAGTAGCTGCTGCAACAGCCGGATATTGGCTGTATAAGATGGATAGATCTTTTTTTTGTCCCTTTTTAATGCCGCAGGATATACCGATGGCTTGAAATCCGCTGATATCGCATATATTTTTATCTTTTAATATTTTCATCGAACAAATATCTCCTTTCTATTCGTTTTGCTACGGGGCCATAGCTGGCACCGCTAACGCTTCTGATTCATCCAGTCCAAACATCAAATTCATATTTTGAACAGCCTGCCCGGCTGCACCTTTGACGAGATTATCGATGGCAGAGATAATGATGGCGCGGTTAGTCCTTGGGTCTAATCGGATTCCAATATCGCAGAAATTGGATCCGCGCACATATCTTGTTTCCGGAATTTCTTCCCGAATCCTTACGAAATAGGCATCTTGGTAAAACTCCTCATACAGTTGGTAAATTTCTTTTTCCTGAAAATCCTTGCTTAAATTTGTGTAGCAGGTAGCCAAT
>JAMNXX010000117.1 GCA_023623095.1 Bacillota bacterium
AATTTCAATCGAAGAGAGAAAATGTCATCAAATTGATCGAAAAACTTCTCAGAAAGGAGCCGCTGCAGTCTTTTCCTCTTATAGAATTTTTCAAAACCAACAGGAAAAATATAGAAGAAATATTGGACTTGATGTTGATATGGTTTCGAGATATGCTTTTATTGAATGAAACGGGTTCAGAAAAACTTTTGATCAATTTGGATCAAAAAAGTCGTTTAGAAAAGCATATGGAATCGATTCAGAAAGAAAGAATTCCTTGTATCATTGAACAGATAGAAGAAGCCAAAAGAAATATAAAGGCGAATGTAAATTTCGAACTTGCGATCGAAGTCATGCTTTTGCGGATTCAGGAGGGTTGACATGATAACAGTTGTTGGAGTAAGATTTAAAAAAGCAGGAAAGATTTATTATTTCGATCCAGATGAGATTCCGGTAAAAAAGGGAGATCATGTGATTGTGGAAACTTCCAGAGGAATCGAATTTGGGGAGGTCGTTGTAGGACCTAAAGAAGTGACAGAAGAAGACATTATCGCACCTTTAAAAAAGGTGCTGCGCGTTGCGACAGAAGAAGATGAGATGAAGAACCAGCAAAATATTGAAAAAGAGGAAGAAGCATTTTCGATATGCTTAGAAAAGATAAACAAGCATGGATTGGAAATGAAACTGATCGATGTTGAATATACATTTGATAACAATAAAGTGATTTTTTATTTTACGGCAGATGGAAGAGTGGATTTCAGGGAGCTTGTAAAGGATTTGGCAGCTGTTTTTAAGACGAGAATCGAGCTTCGGCAGATAGGAGTCAGGGACGAGGCAAAGATGATCGGTGGAATGGGTCCCTGCGGACGCAGCCTCTGCTGTGGATGCTGGTTAGGAGATTTTGAGCCCGTATCCATCAAAATGGCAAAGGAGCAAAATTTATCCTTAAACCCGACTAAGATTTCAGGGATCTGCGGAAGACTCATGTGCTGTTTAAAATATGAACATGAGACATATCAATGTTTACGGGAAAACTTGCCCGAGGTAGGAGAAAAGATTATAACCCCCGATGGCCCGGGTATCGTCGTGGAAAACAATGTGCTTTTGGAAAGCGTAACCGTGCGGCTGATTATCGAAGAATATGAGGCTGAAAATCAAGAAGATAAACTAAGCGATGATTTGAATGTCTATAAAAAAGAAGAAATTCAAAGGATTTGCTGCTGTTCATCTCAAGATGAGGAACCTCAAGAAGTGGAAGCGGAGGAAGAGCTTGAAGAAGTGACCGAGGAAGAAAGTTATAATTTTTTAATAGAAGGGGAAGACTGAAAAAGAAAAAGCAAACTCCATATTTCACATCGGAGGTGAGTTGTTTTGGCATATGTCATTACGGATGCATGTATCAGCTGCGGTGCTTGTGAACCGGAGTGCCCTGTGGATGTGATTACTGCAGGAGAAGATAAATATGTGATCGATGCTGCGGGCTGCATTGAATGTGGGGCTTGTGCAAATGTATGCCCAGTCGATGCGCCTAAGCCGGAATAGAAAGAGATGCTCCCTTTTTGAAAATTTTTGGGGAGCTTTCTTTTTTTGATTCTGCTAAATTTGTTTTACATTTTGTTGTGGAAAAGCGTGCGCAGGATTGAGAGCTTGTGTTGAAAGAAAGGGGAGGCTGTGATGAAGAAAAATTATTCTCGGAAAGCTTTCGCTATTCTTGCAGCAGTATTTTTCGTTTTGATATTGTCTTCATGTTCGAGTCCAAAAGAAAGAACAACACCTTTACAAGACAAAGCCGGTCAAGAAAGTGAACTGAATCAGGAGCAGAACGATGCAGGTGTATTCGTAGGGGATAAAGCACATGATTTTATTTTTCTTGATAAGGAAGGAAATGAAATCCGATTGTCAGATTTAAAAGGAAAAGCGATATTTCTTCAATTTTGGACGACTTGGTGCCGCTTTTGCGTACATCAGATGCCCAACCTTCAGGAAATCTACGAAACATATTCAAAACGGGATGATGTGGTTTTGCTGCTCATCAATGTATTGTCTGCAGAAAAGGGAAAAGACAAGGATGCGGTCAATCAATTTTTAGAGGAAAACGGATATGATCTTCCTGTTGTATTTGATATCGATGGAGAAGTAGCTGCACAATACAAAGTGAGGGGCTTCCCGACTACTTATATGCTGGATGCGAACGGCAATATCGTTGATTTTACAACAGAAGCGATAGAAAAAGAGGAAATCATAGAGATGATTGAAAATGCGATCCAATCATCAGAAAGAAATTGATCAACCGGGAGAGATTATTGTGCAAGAGCCAATTATAAAAAAGCATGAACGAGTAGATGATTTGCAGTGTAAAGGTTTAAAATTGATACAAGATCCAGAGGGGTTTTGCTTTGGGATGGATGCAGTCCTGCTGAGCAATTTTTGCGAGATTAAAAACCGCTGGCGCGTAATCGATCTAGGGACAGGAAGCGGGATCATTCCGATACTGCTTGCAGGGAAATCGCAGGCGAGTGAGATTATTGGGGTTGAGATTCAAGAAGCTGTAGCAGAGATGGCAGGCAGAAGTGTACGCTTGAATCAATTGGAAGATCGAGTCAAGATCATCCATGAAGATCTAAATCGGATCACAGATTATTTCGATGCCCACTCTTTTGATGCGGTTACGAGCAATCCTCCGTATATGCATCAAGGGAGCGGGATCCCCAACCCGAAAAGCAGCAAAGCAATCGCGCGGCATGAGATCAAAGCGACTTTAGAAGATGTGATCCGTGTCTCTTCTAAACTGCTCAAAGACAAAGGACATTTTTATATGGTGCATCGGCCCCATCGGCTTGTTGATGTGCTCTGCCTGTGCCGGCAATATCGCTTAGAGCCTAAAAAAATTCGATTTGTGCATCCCAATCAGGGAAAAAAACCAAATATTTTTCTTATTCAGTGCATCCGAAATGGAAAGCCGGAACTTAAATTTATGGATCCTTTGTACGTATATCATGATGATGGCACATATACAGAAGAGATTTATGAAATATATGGCAGGGAATCGATATAGGTGTTTAAAGAAATTTACATGATTGGAAAATGATTCTGCAAAAACCTCTTCGGGGATCCGAAGAGGTTAAAAGCAATTATCTTTTTAATTCATTAATGCATGAAGGACATATATTTTTTCCTTTAAAAATTTTAACGTCCTTTGCTTGTCCGCAGAAAATGCAGGCAGGTTCATATTTTTTCAAAATAATCTGCTCGCCGTCTACGTAAATCTCCAGAGAATCTTTTTCACTAATATTCAGCGTTCTCCTTAATTCAATTGGAATAACAACGCGACCTAATTCATCAACTTTTCTTACAATACCTGTAGACTTCATCTATTGTTTCCCCCTCTTATACAAATTTCGACAAGTTCTACAAAATAATGATATCGGTATTGTAAATAAAAGTCAATACAGTTTTTTATTTTTTTCATATAATTTATAAAATATGAAAAAAGAATAAAAGTAGTAAAAAATATCCATTATTTTTTCTGTTTCGGAAAGCGAAATATAAGATTTTTAATGATGTATGCGATTTGCAAGACGGCGATGAAAATGGCCAGCAAATTTTTTGCAATGGAGCCTGCGGCAGTTTCCGTAGAAGCGGTAATTTGCTCTACGATTTTCTGTACTGATTTGACATCACCGGAAAGTTTTGAGCCCACATCTTTGACACTTGATGTGATCGCGGAAGTTTGCTTGATGATTTCGTCGATATGGGCCTCATTTTTTTCGATGATTTTACGAATTTTTAAAACCGAAGCATATACATTTTTTAAAACCAAGATCCCATAGATGAGAAGGACCAGCAGCGCAATTCCGAGAAGCAAGAGCCCTAAATCTCCCAACCGTATCTGTACATCCATATGGAACATCCTTTCTATTTGATAAAATGAAGACAAGACCAACCGGTAGTTTTATTCCAAATTTGATATACATATTCTTTTTTTTCTAGTGATTTCCTTTTTTTATGAAATATTTCCCATTTTATTTTTTTGCAGAAAAAGTTTGAAAGGGGACAAAAAGGTGAAAGAAATCGATTTACAAATTCAATCCATACGAAAGGAAATGATACAGGAGATACAAAAAGTGATCCAAATCCGAAGCGTAGAAGATATGCCCAAGGAAGGGATGCCTTTTGGAGAAGGAGTGGATCGCTGTCTTCAATATACGCTGGATTTGGCGAAAAGGCTTGGATTTCGGGTGAAATACGGGCAAGGCTATTATGGATATGCAGAAATGGGAGAGGGAGAAGAGATGATAGGGATTTTGGGGCATTTAGATGTGGTTCCGGAGGGTGATATTTCCCGCTGGGTTCATCCGCCATATGGTGGAATCATAGAGGATGGAAAAATATATGGAAGAGGAGCCGTCGATGATAAAGGCCCTACGATTGCCGCTCTCTATGGGATGAAAGTGATTCAAAACTTGAATATTCCGCTTAAAAGACGCGTGCGCATCCTTTTTGGGGTCAATGAGGAAGGGCTATGGAAAGACATGTACCGCTATAAGAAAGAGGAGGAAATCCCAACATGCGGATTTACCCCTGATGGAGATTATCCGATGATCGCTGCAGAAAAGGGATTGCTCCAATTACAGCTTTTTTGCAAGCAAAAATCCAGCGTCCGGGTGTGGGGAGGAAGCGCATACAATATGGTTCCGGATCAATGCCAGTGCATTGTTCATGCCCGTTCAGAAAAACCGGAGGTTTTAAAAGCCCTTGGGTTTTCCGAAAATCAGCAGCCAAAAAAGCTGATCGCAAAAGGCAAATCTGCACATGCCTCCAGAGCGGATGAAGGAGAAAATGCGATCTGCAAAATGTGCGAGATACTTTATCGGGCAGGTGTGCAAACAGAGTCTGTCCGGTTTATTGCTGAGATGGTTGGGGAAGACTGCCATGCAGAAAAAATATTTGGAGTCTGTGAAGATGAGCATTCGGGAAAATTGACATTCAATATAGGAAGGATCGATGCGAATCAGCACGGGCAGGCGATAGAGATAGACATTCGATTTCCGGTTACAAAAAAGAAGGACGAGCTCATTGCTGCACTTCAAAGAGCGGCAGAGCGATATCATCTTACGTATCATGAAGTTGATTTTGTCAAGCCACTATATGTATCGGAAAAGCATCCCCTGATCCGGACGCTTAAAAAGATTTATGAAGAAGAAACGGGGCTCGATGCGACGCCGATTTCAAGCGGCGGGGCTACCTATGCCAGAGTATTTGAAAATTTTGTGGCCTTCGGTCCCCGCTTTCCGGGAAGGGAACAAATGGCACATCAAACCGATGAATATATTCGAATCGATGATTTGATGAAAACAGTGAAGATATATGCGCGGGTGATTCAAGAGCTCGCATCTTCAGAATCAATATAATTTGTAGGGGCAGTTCAGAAGCTCGCCCCGACAAATATATTGGACAGGACATTCGGTAGGCAGCGGTAGGATTTTTAGAAATTTTGAAGAACTGCTTTTCTCAAATCTTTTATTGGAACCAGATGCGCTTTCCGTGAATCCTTCGAATAATACGCACTTTATATATATTATGTCATTAGTCGGATTGTATCATTGAGGGGGCAATTCATGAATTGCCCCCTCCATACATATATATAGAAAGAAATGGGATTGGGCGGTTTTTATCAGCAAAACAAAACCCGGGGGTGAGCAGGATGATGAATGTAATTTGGTTGGCGATGATCGGCATCGGAATCCTCTCAGCGGCATTCCACGGAAATATGGATGCGATTAATCAAGCGGTGATCACAAATACCCAGGAGGCAGTTGTTTTTGCCATCGGGCTTACGGGAATCATGTCCGTATGGCTTGGATTGATGAAAGTGGCTGAAAAGTCCGGATTGATTCATCAGATAGGAAAAGCGGTCAGTCCGATCATGCGGATTTTATTTCCGGAGGTGCCGGAAAACCATCCTGCGATGACTTCCATCATGATGAATATGATTGCGAATATGTTTGGAGCAGGGAATTCAGCGACAGCGCTGGGAATCAAAGCAATGGAACAACTTCAGCAGCTGAACCCATACAAAGAGCGGGCAATGAACGCGATGTGTATGTTTTTGGTGATTAATATGTCTTCCGTGCAGCTGATCCCGCTGTCTGTATTAAAAATCCGAGCGGATGCAGGATCTGCAAATCCTTCTGAGATCATCGGGACATCTTTAATCGCTACGATCGCATCGACTGCTGCAGGGATCTTGGCATGCAAAATAATGGAAAGGAAATAGCAAAATGGTTGGGATACTATACTATATTTCTATAGCGATGATTCCTGCCATGATTACGATCATTTTGGCATATGGCGCTATCAAAAGGGTGAATCTTTATGATGCATTTGTCGAGGGTGCTGCAGAAGGATTTCAGTCTGCTGTTCGGATCATGCCTTATTTGGTAGCGATTTTTTTAGCCATTGGAATTTTTAGAGATTCAGGAGCATTGGACAACTTTATAGAGATATTATCTCCGATAACATATCGGCTGGGGATTCCATCTGAAATTCTGCCCCTGGCGATCATGCGTCCTGTTTCCGGAAGTGGTGCTTTGGGGATTGTCAATGATTTGATCCAGACCTACGGGCCGGACTCTTTTATCGGAAGAGTCGCATCGACGATGATGGGGTCCGCAGAAACGATTCTCTATACAATGGCTGTTTATTTTGGGGCGGTTGGGATAAAAAATGGACGCCACACCCTCGGTGCGGCATTATTTTCACATCTTGTATCCATGATCGCTTCCATCGTCATCTGCAGAATTGTTTTTTTGCAAGGCTGAAGGCTTTTTTGCGTTTAAAATTCACTGACGATATGGTGCTGGATTTTTTCCAGAAGGAAGTTCAATTGACTTTTTTCCGTTTCGGAAAGGCATTGGGTCATCTTTTCACTGAATTCCATATGGGGTTTCTTGACTTCTTCAAATAATCTTTTTCCCTTTGCGGTTAAATGGGCTTTGATGGATCGCTTATCCGCCGGGTTTCCTTTTTTCTCCACAAGGCCTTCTTTTTCCATCCGGTCAATTAAGCCGGTGATATTGGCGCGGCTGACCAAAAGCTTCTTTCCGATTTGTGAAAGGGGCATTCCGTTTTTGCTGTTGGAAAGCAGCAGCAAAACAAAAAATTTCGGTTCAGAGATGCTGTACCGGTTAAAAAGATTGTAATAGATGGTTTTCATCAGCTCCACGGTTTTGAGCAGATTGATAATGGTTTTTCCGGAAGAGAACTCTACGAACGAATAGGCATCCAAGTAATTTTTCAGCTCATTTTGTTTTTGGCTATCCAATCTCACTTTCCTCCCTTTTTTGGGTTTTCAATTGCTTCTTCATCAAGAAATATCCTAACACGGCCCAGCCCAAACCAAAAGCAAGCAGTTGCATGAAATTTGTGATGAAACCCTCCGGGAACCTTCCTTTGATGAGGAAATCCCTGATCGGGGAAAGGATATACGTCAAAGGCCAAAAGATTTTCACCAGAATTTCCGTCCATTTTGGAACGGCAAAAGAAGGCCAGATATACCCTGCTGTCAGCATGGTGGGGACAGAGAGCATCATACAAAACTGCGTCACTTTCAAGGGGTTTCGTAAAAGAGAGCCGATCACCATGGAAATGCCTATGAGGCAAAGCAGATAAACCCCCATGAGCCCGGAGGCGATCAACGGATTTCCGTTTAAATGGATTCCTACTATATTTTCGAGCATAAACAGGCAAAGTAAATAGGTAAATGCGCCCATAAATGCATGGATGAAAGATTTTTCGAGAATGTTTTTCGGATCGGCTACAAAATTTGGGGTAAATGCCGATAAAAAGAGCTGCTGAACGACCATAGTGACGATTCCGGGAATGATATAGTACTTATAGGACAGTTTTGGATCCCAGAGGACTCTCGATTCAATCTCGAAAATTTTGGCATAGTTTTCTGAAAGCCTTGGGGGAACGCCTTTTGCCTGCAGCAGATTCATATGGATTACGCCGTTGACGGTATTTAATATTTCAAGTC
>JAMNXX010000270.1 GCA_023623095.1 Bacillota bacterium
ATTCGATTAAACGGACAAACTGTTGGTGTTATTGCAAATCAGCCGAAGGTGTTGGCAGGCTGTTTGGATATTAATGCTTCTGATAAAGCAGCTCGATTTATCAGAAGATGTGATGCATTTAATATTCCGATTTTAAGTATCGTAGATGTTCCGGGATTCTTGCCGGGAACCAATCAAGAATATGGCGGAATTATCCGACATGGTGCAAAAATGCTTTATGCTTACAGTGAAGCAACGGTTCCGAAGGTTACATTGATCGTAAGAAAGGCTTACGGCGGTGCATATATCGGTATGTGCAACAAAGAACTGGGAGCAGATATCGTTATGGCATGGCCGAGTGCAGAAATTGCAGTTATGGGACCCGAAGGTGCTGCGAATATCGTATTTAAAAACGAAATCAAAAATGCAGAGGATCCAGTAGCAGAAAGAGCGAAAAAGATTGCAGAATACAATGAAGAATTTGCAAATCCTTATAAAGCTGCAGAAATGGGATATGTAGATGATGTAATCGAACCAAGCAGCACGAGACCGAGATTGGTCGATGCGTTCAACATGCTTGCATCGAAGAGACAATCCTTGCCGGCCAAAAAGCATGGAAATATTCCTCTGTAAAATGAGAAAGCAAGCATTTTAAAATAAAGAGGTGACAAAATGGAAAACTTATCAATGATCGAACGGTTTGCCAATGCGGATTTGATGCAGGCAATGCCGCTTAGTGAAAAGTTAGCAACTTCTTTGGTCATAACCGTTTTAGGTCTGGGCGTAACCTTCTTGGTATTGACAATTTTATGGGGCATTATCGCATTGATGGCCAGAGTACTTAACCAAGCACAGTCTAAAAAAGAAGAACCGGCTGCAGCAGAAGCGAAGGCGGAAGCACAGCCTGTTGCTGAAACGGTAGAGAAAGAAGACGATGAGGAGCTCATCGCAGTGATTACCGCAGCAGTTGCGGCTAGTCTGCAAACTTCTATCCACAATATCTATGTTCGGAACATCGTAAGAGTTCCCGACACAACACCTGTTTGGGGGAAAACAGCTAGATTGGATCAAATGAATAGCAGGTTTTAAACGTAAGAATAAATTTAAGATGATTTTTCATGATAAATAAAAATGATTAGATCAAAGGAGGAACTTAAAAATGAAAAAATTTAATATAACTGTAAATGGCAAGACTTATGAAGTTGATGTAGAAGAAATCGGAGGTGTTTCTGCACCTACAGCAGCACCAAGACCGGCAGCACCGGCGGCACAAGCAGCTCCTGCAGCAGCACCAAAACCAGCAGCACCAAAAGCAGAACCAAAGGCAGCACCGAAAGCAGTACCTGCAGGCGGCAATACAGTAACTGCACCGATGCCTGGAACTATTTTGGACATCAAAGTCAAAGAAGGGGATGCTGTATCGAGCGGCGACGTATTGCTCATATTAGAAGCGATGAAAATGGAAAATGAAATCATGGCACCAGCAGATGGGACTGTGACATCTATTCAAGTACAAAAAGGTGCATCTGTAAATGCTGGGGATGTGTTGATCGTATTAGGATAAGCTCTCATATGGAAGGATGATTTTAAATAGAAAGGAGCTGCAGAAATGTCACAAGCTATCATTGGATTTCTGAAAAGCACAGGATTTACAGGGTTGACCATCCAACATGTGATCATGTTGTGCGTTTCGTTTATTTTGTTGTACCTTGCGATCAAAAAGGGATTTGAACCCCTGTTATTGATACCGATTGCATTTGGGATGTTGCTGACAAATCTCCCGCTTGCAGACATGATGAAACCACATGGAGGATATGATGATATAGGAGGATTGCTCTGGTTTTTCTCTCAAGGAAATAAGCTGGGAATCTTCCCGCCTATCATTTTTCTGGGTGTAGGCGCGATGACGGACTTCGGTCCTCTGATTGCAAATCCGAAATCGTTGTTATTAGGAGCTGCAGCGCAATTGGGTATTTTTACCACATTTATAGGTGCAATCGTATTGGGATTTTCTGCGCAGCAGGCAAGCTCTATCGGGATTATCGGAGGGGCAGACGGTCCAACGGCTATTTTCTTAACATCTAGACTGGCACCGGAGCTTTTGGCCCCGATTGCGGTAGCGGCATATTCTTATATGGCGCTGGTTCCTATTATCCAACCGCCGATTATGAAAGCATTGACAACGAAAAAAGAACGAATGATCAAAATGGAGCAGCTAAGAACTGTATCCAAAACAGAAAAGATCATCTTCCCGATTATGGTTACCGTTGTTGTTTCTTTAATTTTGCCTTCCGCAGCTACATTGATAGGGTTACTGATGTTTGGCAATTTGCTTAAGGAATGCGGTGTAGCCGACCGATTGTCAGACACAGCATCGAATGCGCTAATGAATATCGTAACGATCCTATTGGGTGTGTCCGTAGGTGCTACGGCAACAGCAGAGCTGTTCTTAAAATTGGAAACGATCAAGATCATTGTTCTAGGAGTATTGGCATTCGCTTTGGGTACTGCTGGGGGCGTTATTCTCGGAAAGATCATGAACAAAATTTCGGGCGGAACGATCAATCCGCTGATTGGTTCAGCAGGTGTTTCGGCTGTACCGATGGCGGCCAGGGTTTCCCAAGTCGTAGGGCAGAAGGAAAACCCGGGGAACTTCTTGCTGATGCATGCGATGGGACCAAACGTAGCAGGAGTTATTGGATCGGCAGTTGTTGCAGGGCTATTGCTCTCGATGTTTGGATAAAATATAAAAATAAGCAGACTTTCGAGTCTGCTTATTTTTATCATAGAAGGAAACAGATTCGAATACATCATTTTAATTTAGAAAAAGATTTGGGATTTCAGATAATATAAAAATTTTATTCAAATTTTTGCTTGATGAGGAGTTGAAGAAACGGAATGAAGCGCGAAATTCTAAAAGCCCTCAAGGATCAGAAAGAAGGGTTTGTTTCAGGGCAAGAAATGAGCGAAAGGCTGGGGGTGACGCGGGCAGCGGTTTGGAAACATATCAAACAGCTCCAGGAAGAGGGATATGAAATTGAAGCGATTTCGCGTAAAGGATATCGCTTGCTGAAGGACCCGGATCATCTTGATGGGGATGCACTGGAACTTGACAGGAGCTCGAGCGTATTTGGGAAAAAGGTTTATTATTTTGAATCGGTTGATTCTACCAATACGATGGCAAAAAAATTGGCGGCAGAAGGTGCGGTAGAAGGAACGGTGGTCATTGCCGAAGAACAGAAAGCAGGGAAAGGACGACTTGGAAGGAGCTGGGAGTCCGCGAAAGGGGCAGGAATTTGGCTCTCGATTATTTTGAGGCCTGCAATAAAACCTTTAGATGCAGCGAAAATTACGCAGATTGCGGCAGCAGCGGTGGGAACGGCGATTCAAAAAAATACGGGATATGCCATACAGATCAAATGGCCGAATGATATTCTCATGGATAAAAAAAAGATATGCGGTATCCTTACGGAAATGAGTGCGGAATTGGAACGCATTAATTTTATTGTTGTGGGGATTGGAGTCAATGTCAGCCAAAAGGAAGGAGATTTTCCGAACGAACTAAAACATGCTGCATCTATCGAATCCTGCACCGGAAAAACAGTTTCGAGAAGATCCTTGGTGATTGAGATATTAAAAGAATTTGAAGAATTATATTTTGATTTTTTACATACGGGCAGCATTGAAAAAAGCATTCATATTTGCAGAAAATATTCTGTGACTTTAGGAAGCAAAGTAAAAGTTATTGATAAGGAAAAAGAAATTATAGCTGAGGCAGTGGATATTACGGAGGATGGCGAACTGTTAATTCGGGATGAATCCGGAGGGCTTAAAAAGATTATTTCCGGAGAAGTATCGGTCAGGGGATTATATGGCTATACGCCATCATAGGCTCAATCCGTTCCGATATTATTTTTTTGAAGATCGGAAAGTATATTTCTTTGTACAAATGATTGAAAAATAAAAATGCGGATGATAACATATAAAAGACAAATATCTTATCCATCGATATACACAGATGCTTGAACCCAACAACGAAACAGATGAGAATACGGAAAATATCTTTTTATAAAATGATTGGAGCTTTTTTCACAGAAAAGTTTTGTTTGATTTGGATAAAATATTGGAAGAAATGTGAATACTTATGAGGAAAGGTCAGGGATGAAATGTTATTAGCATTTGACGTAGGGAATACGAATATTGTCTTAGGCGCATTTAAGGGAAAAAAGTTGCTGCAATTTTGGAGATTCGCAACGGATGAAAGCAAAAGTGCAGATGAATATGGGATGTTGCTGCATCAATTTTTTCAATATGAAGGACTGAGTCTTAAAGACGTAAGTGATGTTATCATTTCTTCCGTTGTGCCCCCGATTATGTATACATTGCAGCACACTTCATTAAAGTATTGCAATCGGAAAGCGATCATCGTCGGGCCTGGTGTAAAAACGGGGATGAACATCTTATACGATAATCCGAAGCAGGTAGGAACGGATCGAATTGTCAATGCCGTTGCTGCATTTGAAAAATATGGAGGGCCTTTGGTTATCGTGGATTTTGGTACAGCCACGACTTTTTGTGCTGTATCTGAAAAAGGAGAATATTTAGGAGGAGCAATCGCACCGGGAATCAAAATATCAAGTGACGCGCTGTTTGAGAGAGCGGCTAAGTTGCCCAGGGTAGAGCTGATTAAACCGAAGAAGGTCATTTGCAAAAATACCATCAGTAGCATACAGTCTGGATTGGTTTATGGATATGTGGGCTTGGTCGATTATCTTGTGCGCAGGATGAAAAAAGAGCTAGGCGATCACCCAAATACGAAGGTGATTGCTACAGGAGGCCTTGCAAGTATGATTGCAAGCGAGTCCGAGGCCATCGATGTAGTGGATCGGTTTCTCACGTTAGATGGATTATGCATTATTTATGAAAAAAATAAGACCTGATATTTATGGGCGTGAATGTATGTAAGTGAATTTATGTTGAAATGGCGATAATCTGGAAAAGGGGATCAGAAGCCTGGTTATTGCTTTTTCTTTTTCCATCTGAATTCTATCTTTATCGATGTCGGTGTATCGAAATTTATTCTTTACTGTCCCAAAACTCCCGCTACAATGAGGCAAAAGCGGAGCAAGTGAGGGGCCAGATAGAAAAGGAGATTCACTGGAGTGAAAATTGGAAATATATCCTTGGAAAACAATGTGTTTTTAGCGCCTATGGCAGGAATTACGGATCTAACCTTTCGCCTTCTTTGCAAGGAGCAAGGGTGCGGCTTGGTCTACACGGAAATGATTAGCGCGAAAGGACTATGTTATGGAGATAAAGGGACGCAGTCCCTTTTAAAGATCCAACCGGAAGAAAGACCCGTTGCACTTCAAATTTTCGGTTCTGAACCTGAGTTTATGGCAAAAGCGGCTTATCAATTAAATGCGTTGGAATTTGATATTTTGGATATCAATATGGGATGCCCCACACCTAAAATTGTGAAAAACGGAGATGGAGCTGCATTGATGAAAGAACCCGATTTGGCGCGGAAAGTGATTCGGGCAGTCGTGAGAGAAACGAATAAGCCCGTGACGGTTAAAATCAGAAAGGGCTGGGATCAGGAAAATATCAATGCAGTAGAGATTGCAAAAATAGCAGAGGAAGAAGGGGCAGCCGCTATTGCTGTTCATGGAAGGACGAGAGAGCAATTTTACAGCGGAAGAGCAGATTGGAATATCATTAGGCAGGTGAAGGAATCGGTAGAGATACCTGTTATCGCAAATGGAGATATTTTTACGCCTGAAGATGCCGTTGCAATTTTGCGGGAAACCAGTTGTGATGCGATCATGATCGGCAGGGGAGCACAGGGAAATCCATGGATTTTCAAAAGGATCTTATATCATCTGGAAACAGGGATGCATTTGCCGGAACCTTCGCCGAAAGAAAAAATCGATATGGCCTTAAAACATCTGGAAATGCTTACGGAACAAATCGGAGAATATCTTGCTGTTCGAGAAATCAGAAAGCATATCGGATGGTATTTGAAAGGAATGCATCATGCAGCAGCGTTTAGAAAGCAGGTCAATACTTTTCAGACTAAGGAAGAAATTAAGGCAGCGCTACATTCCTTCCAAAAGACATTCAAATAGTCAACAGCTCGAGAAGAAGTGCTGTGAAGCGCGATATAGGAAGCGTTCGGGGGTTTTTATCGATTGCTTGACAATTCATAACAACTAAATTATAATAATGCGCATGAAGGGGAAAACAAGTTTATATTTTCTCTAAAAAGGGAATTATTTTTGTGTTTACTCGTAAGCACTGTTTCAACAGTGCTTATTATCATGAATTTGAGAAAAACTTGCTAATGTTTTGAAGAATAAATTTATGATGGACACATATATTATTTTAAAATCTTTATCAAGAAAACAGAATAGAGGGAAAGGGAGAGGGAAATGGCTGAGAGGGAAGTGCTCTTGACTCCTGAGGGATTAAGAAAGATTGAAGAAGAATTGGATTTTTTGAAAACCATAAAAAGAAAAGAAATCGCTGAAAGGATTAAGGAAGCGATTGCTTTTGGGGATATAAGTGAAAATTCCGAATATGACGAAGCGAAAAATGAGCAGGCGAAAGTAGAAGAACGGATCGCTAAACTGGAATCTACGCTGCGCAAGGCGAAAATTATCGATGAAGAAGAAATTTCCTTAGATGTGGTCAATATCGGTGTAACGGTAAAGGTTAAAATGCTTGCTTTTGATGAAATTGACGAATATACGATCGTTGGAACAGCCGAAGCAGATCCATACGATCATAAAATATCGAATGAATCTCCTGTAGGGAAAGCGCTGTTAGGAAAAAAAGTTGGTGATATCGTAGATGTTCAAGTTCCGGATGGGACTACAAAGCTTGAAATTTTAGAGATTAAAAGATAGGTTAGGAGGAATACAAAAGATGACCGAAGAAGCAAATCTCAGCGAATTATTACAGATTAGAAGAGACAAACTTCAAAAACTAAAAGAACAAGGAAAAGATCCCTTTCAAATCGAAAAATATGAAGTAAATGCTTTTAGTATGGACATAAAAGAAAATTTCGAAGAGATGGAAGGAAAAACCGTTTCGATTGCAGGAAGAATCATGGCAAAGAGAACGATGGGAAAGGCAACATTTATTGATATACAAGATAAGCAGGGAAGGATTCAGTGCTATGTCCGCCAAGACGCTATCGGACAGGAAGAATATGAACGCTTTGTTACGTATGATATCGGTGATATTGTAGGGATTGAGGGAACGGTATTTCGAACGAAACATGGAGAAATCTCCGTGAAGACAAGTTCTGTATTGCTGCTTTGCAAGTCGCTGCAGATTCTTCCGGAAAAATGGCATGGGCTTAAGGATCCGGATCTGAGGTATCGGCAACGATATGTGGATTTAATTGTCAATCCGGAAGTGAGAAAAACGTTTATATTGCGTTCGAAAATTATCAAAGCGATCAAAAGATTTCTGGATGAGAGGGATTTTTTAGAGGTGGATACACCGATTTTGAATACCATCGCAGGGGGTGCTGCAGCAAAACCCTTTATTACGCACCACAATACCCTCGATATCGATATGTATTTACGAATCGCAAATGAATTGTATTTAAAGCGCTTGATCGTAGGCGGCTTTGATCGCGTATATGAGATGGGACGCATGTTTCGCAACGAGGGGATGTCTATCAAGCATAATCCGGAATATACAGCGATCGAACTTTATCAAGCATATGCTGATTTTAATGATATGATGGAGCTTACTGAAAAATTAATCGCATATGTGGCACAGGAAGTTTTAGGAACCACAAAGATCACGTATCAGGGAAAAGAAATCGATCTAACGCCGCCATGGACGCGGATGACGATGGAAGAGGCCGTTAAAAAGTATGCAGATGTAGATTTTAGCAAGAGCGATACCGATGAAGAAGCTATTCAAATTGCAAAGGAAAAAGGAATTGAGATCACAAAAGGGATGAAGAGAGGACATGTCATCAATGCGCTGTTTGAGGAATATGCGGAAAAACATCTCAT
>JAMNXX010000003.1 GCA_023623095.1 Bacillota bacterium
ACGTCCTGTCCAAAGGCAGCGAAAACAGCGTCCTGCTGTTTTCACGGATTTTTAGAAATTTTTCAGAGGCTTTTCTTATCGAATCTTTTACTAGTCACATCTGCTGCTTTCCGTGAATCCTTCTGCGTATTGCAACTCCATTTTTTAAAGGTATGTTCAAAAGCAAAATGTAGGGACGATCCAATACATCACCAACTGTAGAGGCGAGCTGTGCTCGCCCGTAATAATTTTTTGGGAAATACAAAAAATTTCTAAAGATTTTTGATAAGGATGCCGATACAAATATGAGCGATATAAGATCGCTGTAAATATAACGGTTTTCTTTTAATATAGGAAGCAAAAATCATGATTCCTTTCAAGGAAACTTTCTCATATAGAAACGACTTTGTATAAAGGAGCTGAAATCGATGCTGAGGGGGCTTTACACGGCGACAACCGGTATGCTGACGAATAACAAAAGGATGGATGCCATCACCAACAATATTGCAAACATCGATACGACGGGATATAAAAAAGATGTCGTTCTGTCAGAATCCTTTCCGGATGTATTAATTTACAAGCTCAATACCCCTGTGTCCTCCCTGACGCTAGAGGGAGAGCCGGAGGTGGAAGTCAATCAGGAGAGGAATACATATCAGCTTACGACGACGGCAGGATTTTTCCGGGTGCAGGCGCCCAATGGCATCAGCTATCAAAGAGAACTCAACTTTACGATCAATGACGAAGGATATTTAAGCACCTATCATCTGGATGCCGACGGCAATCCGGATACCCATGCAGGCCATCTGGTATTGGGAAGCAACGGCGAGTCGATTCAAGTAGACGGCGATCTTCAAATTGGACAAAACGGACAGGTAATCGTGAATGGAGATGTTGTAGACAATCTGATCTTCAGAAAACCGCTGCGGGCCATCGGAACGATCAACCACGGTGTATACATAGACAGGATCTATGTCAATCACAGCCAAGGAGAGCTTTATTCTACGGAAAATGATCTGGATTTTGCGATAGATGGCAGAGGATTTTTCCGGGTACAGGTACAAGGACAAGAGGAAGAGCCGGATCAAGGCATTCGCTACACGCGAGATGGAAGTTTTAAGCTCAACAATATGAATCAATTGGTTACTTCTGAGGGAAATCTGGTGCTGGGAGAGAATCAGCAACCTATTGTCCTTGAAGGAACGGAAATAACCGTATCCGAGACAGGGGAAATCTTTGTGGATAATCAACCGGCGGGAAATCTGGGAATCGTCAGTATCACCAATCTCCACGATCTCCGGAAGGAAGGGTACAACCTCTACCGCATGGAAGAGGATATGGAACCTGAGTTTGGAGAATTTACAGGGAGGGTACTTCAAGGATTTTTAGAAAAATCAAATGTAAATCCGATTCGAGAAATGGTAGAAATGATCCAGCTTGCCCGCAACTATGAATCCAATCAGCGAATCATACAGGCTTATGACAAGATACTGGATAAAGCGATCAATGAGATCGGAAGAGTATGATGGGCTAATGCTGCTTGATGATAGAAAGACGAAGGAGGAAAAGAGATGCGTGCGCTTTGGACTGCTGCTTCAGGAATGAAAGCACAACAACTGAATGTGGATACGATATCAAACAACTTGGCAAATGTGAATACAACCGCTTTTAAAAAACAAAGGATGGAATTTAAAGATTTGCTATATGAACAGCTCAGACGAGCCAATTTGGATCAGGGACAAGGAAGACCGGTAAATCTGGAAGTAGGGCATGGAGTCATGCCGGTTGCAACGACCCGTTCCTTTTCAAAGGGCAATCTGGAACAGACCCACAACAGCCTCGACTTTGCGATCGATGGAGATGGGTTTTTCGTGGTAAGCGATCAAGATGGCAATCTGTTTTATACGAGAGATGGGAGTTTTAAGCTGAGCGTAGAAGACGACGAAGTGTTTTTGGTTACTTCGGATGGATATTTTGTTCAATCTGATGCCGATGATGTGGAACTGGGATCAGATATTGAGGAGATCAGTGTTCGGGAAGACGGCTTGATTTTTGTAAAACGGACAGGAGAAGAAGAATTTGAAGAAATTGCCCAGCTTTTATTGGTGCGTTTCCCCAATCCAGCAGGATTAGAGGCGGTGGGGAAAAACCTCTATATTCAGACACCTGCATCGGGAGAGGCTGTTGAGGCATTCGAAGGAGAGGCTGGGAGTATCTTACAAGGATTTTTGGAGACATCTAATGTGCAGGTTGTTGACGAAATGGTGAAACTGATCACAGCACAGCGGGCTTATGAAATCAACTCCAAATCGATCCAGACTGCGGATCAGATGCTGGAGCAGGCGAATAATCTCAAGCGCTAGTATAATGAGATTCCTTATATATTCGTAAAGAAAATACGGATTCACGGAAATCGCATCTGGTTCCAATAAAAGATTCGAGAAAAGCTCGCTCGAAAACTAAGGAGCGGGCGGTCGAAGACTATCCTTACTGATTATCAACTGTAGGGGCGAGCTGTGCTCGCCCGAATGATAAGGAACGGGCGGTCAAAGACCGCCCCTACAAAGGCATTAGAAGAAAGGTCGCCCGAAATTAAGGAGGATT
Organism: Bacillota bacterium; assembly: GCA_023623095.1. Classification (GTDB taxonomy): domain Bacteria; phylum Bacillota; class Clostridia; order Peptostreptococcales; family Thermotaleaceae; genus JAMNXX01. Next base: position 2,584 of record JAMNXX010000003.1, read on the forward strand.
TTATGAAAATCGATCCAATTTCCTCATTAAAAAATATCAACCCAATCAAAATGGATACTTCCCGTCCCAAAACTGGCAGATTTCAGCAAGCGCTGGAAGCGGCTCAGCAATCCGGCGATAAAGAAAAACTCTTAGCTGCCTGTCAGGATTTTGAGGCATTGTTTATCCAAATGATGCTCAAAAACATGCGAAACACCATCCCAAAAGACGGCTTAATCCCGAAAAGCTTTTCGCAGGAAGTTTTTGAAGAGATGCTGGATGAAGAATTATCAAAAAAAATGGCAAAGGGACAAGGGCTCGGACTTGCCAAGGAAATCTATAAGCAGCTTTCCCGAAACTTGGGATCTGCTTCCGCAGAAGAAACCGAAAGCATCTCACAAACAGAAACCGAAGAATAAAACAGTACGGCAGAGAACAATCTCTGCTATTTTTATGACTGAACCCGACTTGCAGAGCAAATCGATGACAAAACAAACGCAATGAGCATCAAATTTGCGTGACCGGCGGGAATGGACAAATTTGCAGCGCGAGACAAATGACTTCATCCTAAACAAGATTTTTACAAATTGATATCAAAAAAGAGAATCGGTTGAATCTGTAAACGCATTCTTGTAAAATAGAATATGTACTTATTATGCATTTCATTAGTAGAGGAGAGAAAAATTCTTATGCTAAACAATATAGATATTCAGAAACTCATTCCCCACCGATACCCATTTCTATTGGTCGATCGGATCATCGAAATGGAACATGGGAAAAAAGCGGTAGGAATCAAAAATGTAACGGCAAACGAACCCTTTTTCCAAGGGCATTTTCCCGGAAATCCGATCATGCCCGGGGTGCTGATCGTAGAGGCGATGGGGCAGGTAGGAGCGGTAGCTCTTTTATCCACGGAAGAAGGGAAAGGGAAGCTGGGTGTTTTTGCCGGATTGGATGAGATCCGATTCAAACGGCAAGTAGTTCCCGGTGATACCCTGCGTATCGAAGTAGAAGTGCTGACGATTCGTAGAAATATTGGAAAAGCACAGGCCATCGCTTATGTGGGAGACGATATCGCCTGCAAAGGCGTGCTGATGTTTGCACTGGTGGATAAAGAACAAGAATAAATCAAATTTTGACAGGGTGAAAATAATATGCCGTGATAGCAGAATGGGGGAAATAATGTGGAGGAAATCAGTTTACGAGAGATTGTGGAAATCCTTTTGAAACGAAAGAAAATGATTGGATTTATCACGATCGCATGTGTTCTGATCAGCTTTGTGCTGAGTTTCTTTGTATTAGATGAACAATATGAAGCATCGACAACGATTGCTGTCTCCGATATTAATCTGACGACCAACGGCAGCTTGCCGTCTACCAATGTGATTTTATCGGACGGACAAGAAGTAGACCTTATAGAGTTGATGAGGCAAGCCAACAAAGATGTCAAAAAAGACATCTCTACGATGCTGGACTCGATGCTGAATTATCAGCAAATGTCCATGGAAGCACTATTGGCAAGGGTAAAAAGCCCTCAGGTGCTCAATCGTGTGATAGAAAAGCTGGAGCTTGATCCGGAGAATCTATACATTGGATAAAATGCGGTCGATTCTCACGGTAAATAATGAAAACGGGACCAATGTGATCGAAATCAAAGCAAAAGAACAAGATCCCAAACTTTCAGCAGATATCGCCAATGCGGTAGCGCAGGAGCTGATTCAAAATATTACCATACAGAATAACAAACAGACGCAGTTGCTGAAAAAATATGTAGAACAGTTGATCTCACTCGAGGAAGAGAAGATCGATGAACTCAACATGCAGATCCAAGCATTGGATCAGAATAATCCGGAAGAAAAAGCGGCGGCGAAACGATTGACTTCCAAGCTGTCTATCCTGAGCAATACATATGAAGCGCTGCTTCAAAAAAGCGAGCAGCTGGATTTGATCGATAAGGCTCTGTTTGGCGAATCCAGTATTATCATCGCTTCCGAGGCTTCCGAACCCCAAGAACCCATATCTCCTAAAAAACCCTTAAATTTGGCGATCGCTTTTGTACTGGGGCTGATGATTTCTGTTTTCGTCGCGTTTTTCCAAGAATATTGGTATCAGTCAAAACCCGGTGAGATTTCTCAGGGAGAACCACCCTTAAAATAAATATCCGTAGAAATGAAGCTTCTAATATATTCGTAAAGAACCGCTCTTCTTGACAAGGAATTTGAGCAATGAAGGGCAACTTTGCTTTAAGAACAACTGTAGGGGCGAGCTGTGCTCGCCCGAGGAAAAGGAACAGACGGTCGAAGACCAACCCTATGGACTATCATCTGTAGGGGCGCCCTGTGGTCGCCCGATGGAACGGGCGGTCGAAGACCGTCCCTATCGGCGATCTTAGAAAAGAGGATTCACAGAAAACTCATCTTGTCCAAATGAAAGAAGGGAAATCCATATGAAAGCTATCCCAAAAAGCAAAAGAAAAACAAAAATAAATAAAGACCATACATACGAAGCGCCAGGCTGGCTACTAGGTATTTTTTGCATCTTGATATTTTATCCTCCATTTTTCAGGGGATTGTTTTTCCAAAAAGAACTACTGGTAACCCATATTTTTACGTTTCTGTTTTTAGCGGTTTGGCTGTATATAAAAATCAAGTCGGATAGTCCTGTATTTCAATCCGTTCCGGATCTGTTGGCATTTGGAATCGTATTGCTATACGGGATATCTGTCTTTTATGGCGTTAATGTTCGGCTGGCCATTGCAGAATTTATGAAATACGCCAATTACTTCGCCATCTATTTACTGGCGCGGGATCTATGCCGCGGAAATGAAAGAAACAGAAAAGTTATCCTAAACGTACTGCTCAGCAGCAGTGCAGTCGTAGCATTGATCGGTATCGGCAGTGCGATTGGGACATTTGACTACAGCGGAGCTTTCTCAGGGAACCGGATCAGCTCTACTTTCCAATATCCCAATGCACTGGCTGCCTATCTCTGCGCACTGATGATCCTATCTTTAGGATTTCTTGAAAACAGCGATAAGCTGAAAGAAAAATTTTTCTACGGCGCACTGGCCAATCTGATGCTCTTTACATTCATCCCTACCTTTTCCAGAGGGATGTGGCTTTTGGCGCCCGTGATGCTCATCATCTATCTAATTTTGATTCCAAAAAATAAAAAGCTCGAGTCCCTAGTGGATGGCTTTATCGTCCTGATGCCGGCAGCAGTGTGCTCTTTCCTGTTTATACAAAGCCTTGAAGGGGGTAGTGCCCTCCTCCAATGGGGGATTGTATTGGTCTCTATGGGAATTGCAATAGGACTGACTGCGCTTCGGCAAAGATATTTCGATCTAAGCGAGAAGGCAAACCAAAAGCGCATTTGGGTTGCGGGCGCAGCAGGCATTGCTTTTGTCGTGATTGCAGGGATCGTTGCTTTCACGGCGGTAGAGCCTTTGACCCTTTCCAATATGGGAGTGGAAGAAGATACAAGCAAATCGGTTGTGCGTGACATCTCGAAACTTGATAAAGAGAAAGAGTATGTATTAAAAGCGGATGTGAAGGCAGAAAACCCACAGGAAAAACCTTATGCAGGAGCAATCAATATCTATTCCTTTGATCAAGAAGGGAAAAGTGAGCGATTGCTTACCCAATCCATCGAAGAGAGCGGATCGGTTGAAATGCATTTTACAGTACCGGCTGATTCTGAATTTGTCCGCTTTCAATTCTTAAACTATTATGCAGAGACGGAAGTTACTTTTGATCAAGCTGCGCTTTATGACGGGCAGACGGGAGAAAAACTAAAAGATCTAAAACTAAAATATAAATATTTGCCGGAGCGTGTTGTCTCCAGATTGCACAGCATTTCCATAAAAGACCGAAGTGCACAAACAAGAACTACATTTTACGCTGATGCTTTCAAGATCATCAAAGACTATCCGATACTGGGCACCGGCGGAGGCGGTTGGGAAACTCTGTACTTTTTATATCAATCTTATATGTATTGGTCTACTCAGGCACACAACTACTTTATTCAATTGTGGATAGAAATTGGTACGCTGGGATTGGCGGTATTTGCAGCGTTTGTGCTTATGCTGCTGTGGAATGCGTGGAAAATGATTCGAAATATGGAAAACAGCGTTGCAAAGTTTACGCAGATTACTATATTGATGGCGTGGCTGACACTGCTTGTGCACAGCGCCATGGATTTTGATCTGTCTTTGGGGGCATTGTCCATTGTGCTTTGGACGCTTATGGGAACAACGGCACAACAGGACAGGGCATTTGAAAAACTACCGATAAAAAATCAGAAAACCCGGTATGCTTTTCTTCTGATTCCTCTTGTACTGGTTATCTGGGCAGGATCCCTGCACTTAGGCGAAATGCAAATGAGAAAGGCAGCGCTTATAGGAATACAAGGTGGCTCACCAAACCAACCGCTTGAGTATATGGAAAGCGCGATCAAATTTGATCCCTTTACCGCATCTTATAAAATCGATCTGGCTGCTGTGTATGCGTCACTGGGCGTGCAGCAGAATGCCTCTTATTTTGAAAAGGCGGTACAGACAGCCGAAAAAGCTGTGGAGCAGGCACCTTATGATGCCACCATATTGAAAAAAGCTGCAGAAATCTGCATCCAAGCCGGACAATTTGAAAAAGGGCTGGTATATATGGAAAAAGCCATCGCTGTACAGCCGATGAATCCGGACAATTATACCGAATATGCCCATGCTTATCAGTTTGTAAGCAAATATTGGATCGATAATAACCAAATGGATAATTTCAACAAGCATGTTGATAAAATGCGGAGCATCAAAACCTCACTGATAGAAATGAGCAAGCGTTCCGCAGAACCGGTAAAATACAGCAAAGAACTAGGTAGTACGCTTCAACAGATCGATTATCTGATTGATTACAAAACAGATATAGAAAAACTGAAGCAGTTGGATAAAGTAGCGCTGTATCAAAAGTTTGATCTGGACTTGGATAAAAATGAGTTGCCAGATGGAACATGGACTTCTAATGCAGAAGGCGGAAAAATCGATGCCAAAATCCATCCGCAGGGAGTTGTATTGAAGAATGCTGGTCAAGATTATGGCATGTTTTGGATACAGGACTTTGAGTTAAAACCCGGGAAGGAATATATCATCTCATTTGAATATAAAAGCACTGTAAAACCGCAACATGCGAATCTATATTTGTATGATTACAGCAAAGAGCAAACGCAAGTACTTGCAAGATTGGAAAGCATCGATGCATCCTCGGATTTTACAAAGGCAGAAATGAGTTTCCAACTGCCATCGGATGCTGATAGTGAAAAACAGCGGATTGGGATTATTCATCGAGGCAAAGATTCCGGGACTATCCATATCAAGAGCGTTTCGATAGTAGAGAGGGGCTTTTAGGTAGGAATATCGGACTTTGTTTTTGCATTGATTCTAATTGTTTTGCTGTCGCCTATTATGGTTTTAGCAGCGATTGCGATAAAAATAGAATCAAAAGGACCTGTTCTTTTCAAACAAAAAAGACCCGGAAAAGATGCAAAAATATTTACCATTTATAAATTTCGGACGATGAAAGTTGAAACAGAAAAAGACGGAAAACCACTATCGGATATGGAAAGAATCACAAAAGTTGGAGCCTTTCTACGAAAAATGAGCATAGATGAATTGCCGCAGCTTTTTAATATATTGCGCGGGGAAATGAGTTTTATAGGACCTAGACCGCTATTGGTTCAGTATTTAGAGTACTATTCACCAGAGCAAATGCGAAGGCATGAAGTGACACCGGGGATATCAGGATGGGCACAAGTCAACGGTAGGAATGCAATTAGTTGGGAAGAAAAGTTTGAATTAGATGTTTGGTATGTAGATAACCAATCCTTTTTTCTTGACTTAAAGATATTATGGCTCACTATATATAATGTCTTAAGCAGAAGAGGAATCAATAATTCTCAAGATGATACAATGCCTGTATTTATAGGCAGGACAGAGGAAAGTGATTAAGGATATAAAATAATATGCTTTAATAAAGAGGGAAGCTTATGAAAGATATTGTAATTATTGGAGCAGGTGGATTTGGGAGAGAAGTTGCATGGCTTATAGAAGAGATAAATAAAGTAAAATATCAATGGAATATCAAGGGTTTTGTAGATGAAAACAGGAATATTAAAGGAAATATGATTAATGGATATAAAGTTTTAGGAGATATCGAATGGCTTCAGAAGCAAGAATTATATGCAGTGTGCGCTATAGGAAATCCAAAAGTAAAGAAAAATATAATACAGCAATTAAAGGGAAGTAAGGTTAAATATCCAGTGCTAATTCATCCTAGTGTCATTAAATCTGACAGCGTTGAAATAAATGAAGGTTCTATTATTTGTGCTGGAAGTATTTTAACAGTAAATATAAAAATAGGGAAACATGTAATCATTAATCTAGATTGCACAGTTGGTCATGATGCCGAAATTAAGGACTATTCCACTATTTTACCAAGCGTAAATATCTCTGGATGCGTTACAATAGAAGAATGTGTAAGCATAGGTACTGGTTCTTCAATAATTCAGGGAAAACAAATAAACGCAAATTCGATAATAGGGGCAGGCTCAGTAGTTATTGAAGATTTGCCAGCAAATTGTACTGCTGTGGGTACTCCGGCAAAACCAATAAAGTTTAACATGTAAGGAGAATTAAGTATGAATAATAAACCAATCCCCCTTTCTGTCC
>JAMNXX010000277.1 GCA_023623095.1 Bacillota bacterium
CTTTCAGATGCGGAAGTAGAGCATGAAGAAAAACAAGGTCATCTTTGGCATATCCGATATCCTGTGAAGGATTCGGATGAATTTGTTGAGATTGCGACAACAAGGCCGGAGACGATGTTAGGCGATACCGCTGTAGCTGTTCATCCTGAGGATGAGCGGTATGCCCATCTTGTAGGGAAGACATTGATCCTTCCAATCGTGAACAGAGAGATACCCGTCATTGCGGATTCGTATGTAGATAGAGAATTTGGAACGGGTGCTGTAAAGATTACGCCTGCACATGACCCAAATGATTTTGAAGTGGGATTAAGGCATAATCTGCCTCAAGTAGAGGTCATCGATGAAGAAGGAAAAATGAATGAAAACGCAGAAAAATACCAGAAAATGGATCGTTATGAATGCCGAAAGGCTTTGGTAAAGGATCTGGAGGAACAAGGGTTTTTGGTAAAAACAAAAGAACATCAGCATAATGTAGGCGTTTGCTATCGCTGTCATACCGTGATCGAACCGAGGCTTTCAGAACAGTGGTTTGTAAAGATGGAAGATTTGGCAAAGCCTGCCATCGAGGCCGTAAAAAACGGAAGCATTAAATTTGTTCCGGAGCGATTTGACAAAATTTATTACCATTGGTTAGAAAATATTAAGGATTGGTGCATCTCCAGGCAATTGTGGTGGGGGCATCGCATACCTGCTTATTATTGTCAAGATTGCGGAGAGATGATCGTTTCGAGGGAAGAACCAGAGTTCTGTAAAAAGTGTAAAAGCAGCCGACTGCAGCAAGATGAAGATGTTTTGGATACGTGGTTCAGCTCAGCGCTATGGCCTTTTTCAACCCTTGGATGGCCGGAAGAGACAGAAGATCTAAAATATTTTTATCCGACAGATGTGCTGGTGACCGGTTATGATATTATCTTTTTCTGGGTTGTGCGAATGATCTTTTCTGCTTTGGATCAAACGAAGCAGATCCCGTTCAAATATGTATTTGTTCATGGATTGGTTCGGGATGCACAAGGCAGAAAGATGAGCAAATCACTGGGGAATGGGATTGATCCTCTCGAGGTTATCGAACAATATGGTGCCGACGCACTTCGAATGACATTGGCCACTGGAAACAGTCCCGGAAATGATATGCGCTTTCACATGGAGAGGGTTGAATCAAATAGAAATTTTGGAAATAAATTATGGAATGCATCGCGATTTGTTTTAATGAACTTGGATCAGAAGGCCCTTGATGAACAGGCGTATCATGACCATTTTACGATAGCAGATCGGTGGATTCTATCGCGGATGAATCAGGTTGTGAAAGAGGCAACGGAGAATTTAGAAAAATTTGAACTAGGACTGGCTGTACAGAAGATCTCTGAATTTGTATGGGATGAGTATTGTGATTGGTATATTGAGCTTATAAAACCAAAACTATATGGAAATGATCTGAAGGAAAAAGCTGCAGCACTTCATACATTAATATTTGTATTGAAGAATATTTTGAAGCTGCTCCATCCGTTTATGCCTTTTATTACAGAAGAAATTTGGCAGCACCTCCCAAATACAGAAACAAAAAGCGTTATGATTGCTCCTTGGCCTCAATATGATGAGAAGTTCCATTATGAAAAAGAGGAGAGTTTGATGGAGCAGATTATGGAAGGGATCCGGAGCGTGAGAAATATTCGTGCGGAGAACAATGTTGCTCCTTCTAAGAAAGCAAGGGTCATTATTGTGGCATCAGATGAAAAAGGATATGCGGCGATGGAAGAAGGAAAAGAATATTTCTATACACTTGCAAATGTATCAGAAGTTGTTTTGCTGAAAGAAAAAAGAGATATTCCTCAGGATGCCGTTTCTGCTGTCATAACAGGTGCTGAAATTTATATGCCCCTTGAAGAATTGATCGATTTTGAGAAAGAAATTCAGCGATTACAAAAAGAGAAAGAAAAGCTGGAGAAAGAATTGCAGAGAGTAAACGGGAAGCTATCGAATCAAGGATTTTTGGCAAAAGCACCTGAAAGAGTCATTGAAGAAGAAAGAGAAAAACGAGCCAATTATGAGATGATGATGCAAAAAGTTTCCGAAAGATTAGAAATGATAAAGAAAAAACAGAATCAGTAAGGGCTTTGAAGGCAATACCGGGTCGTAAAAATGACCCGGTTGTCCTATCATCGTTAAGGGATTGCATATCGATTCAGCAAATCAAAAAGAAAATTAGCGAGGGCAAGGGAATGAATTATCGGGAAGTGTTGGCTTATATTCATCACACACAAAAGTTCGGCAGCAAGCTGGGTTTGGAAAACATTACAGCGCTTTTGAATTTAATGGGAAATCCGCACCGCGATTTAAAAGTGATCCATGTAGCCGGAACAAACGGGAAAGGGTCAACCTGTTCTTTTATCGCTTCTGTACTGAAAGAGCAGGGATATAAGGTAGGTTTATATACTTCTCCGTATTTAGAAGAATTTACAGAGAGAATCCGTATCAATGGTCAAAATATCCCTGAGAGAAAACTAGCTGAGATTGGTTCATTTACAAAATCAAAGGTAGAAGAGATGATTGCAAGAGGACTGGAACATCCGACAGAATTTGAAATGATTACTGCGGTTGCATTTGAGTACTTTAAAAGAGAACAGGTGGATTTCTTGGTTCTGGAAGTAGGATTGGGAGGCAGGGCGGATGCGACAAATGTGATTGAAAAACCATTGCTGTCTGTGATTACACCGATTGCGATGGATCATATGGACCGCTTGGGAAATACATTAAGGGAGATTGCATACGAGAAGGCAGGAATTATCAAACCCAATGGTTTCGTGATTTCTTCTCCCCAAAGACCGGAAGTGATGGAAGTTATTCAAGAAGTTTGCAAAAAGCAGGATGCAAAATTGCTCCAGGTGCCTTTGAATAACGTTCATATCATTGAACAAAATGAACGGTTTCAGCGTTTTGATGTGAAGTATGGGGAAAAGTATTTAAAAGATATAAAGATTCATCTGCTGGGCGAACATCAAGTAGAAAATGCTTCATTGGCAATAGCAGCTTTATACCAATTAAATAAAGAATATCATATTGCAATCGATATCAATTCATTTTATAGAGGATTTGCAAAAACATCTTGGCCGGGAAGATTAGAGATCATCCATCAAAATCCTACTGTATTGATCGATGGAGCGCACAATCTCCATGGGATGAAGGCATTAGAAAAAGTCATTAAACAGCTGTTTTCGGATAGGAAATTGATCTTGGGGATAGGTGTTCTAAAGGATAAAGATGTAGAAGGGATGTTGCGTGCGATCGTTCCTCTGGCAGAAAAGCTTGTCTTAACAGAACCGAATAACCCAAGAGCCTTAAGCGTTCAGGAGCTAGCGTCTTTGGTAGAAAAATACAAGAAAGATTATGTGATAAAAGAGAAAATATCCGAGGCGGTTCAAACAGCATTATCGCTTGCGGAATCCGATTCTCTCATTGTATTTGCAGGATCTTTATATATGGCCGGGGAAGTCCGTAAACAATTTCGGGACAAGATTCAAAATCAATCAATATGGGAAAGGAGCTAAAATGTTGAAAACAGCGGATAACAATGAAAAGCATCTCCTATTTGGAGGCTGTGATACGGTGGCTTTGGCAAAAAAGTACGGTACGCCGCTATATGTGATTTCTGAAGAGCATATACGAGAACGATGCAGAGAGATTCAAAGGGATTTTTTGTTAAAATATAACCGTACCAAGGCATTTTATGCAAGCAAAGCTTTTTTAACCATGAAGATGTGTAGAATCATATCGGAAGAAGGATTGGGACTTGATGTGGTTTCAGGAGGAGAATTGTTTACAGCGATAAAAGCAGGATTTCCAATGGAGGATGTGATCTTTCACGGAAATAATAAATCTTTAGAAGAAATCGAGCTGGCGCTTTCGAATGATGTAGGGAGAATTGCAGTAGACAATCTGGATGAATTGGCGATGATTCAGGAGGCTGCAGAAAGGCTCGATAAAAAAACAAAGATTTTATTTCGCATTTCTCCAGGAATTGAAGCAGGAGATACCCATGAATATATTTTCACAGGGCATAAAGATTCTAAATTTGGAATTCCATTGGAGCAAAATATCATCAAAAAAGCAATTGCTGATGTGATGAATTCTTCTCATATGGAATTTATGGGATTTCATTTTCATGTGGGTTCCCAGCTGTTTCGCTATGATTCTCATGTTGCAGCTGTACACGTGTTGATTCGATTGATGGAATACATCAAAAATGAAATGGGAGTTTCTACACAGGAGCTGAATATCGGTGGAGGATTTGGCATCCGTTATGTAGAGGAAGATGAATCGAAGCCCTTGAGTTTTTTTGTAGATGCGATCATGGAAAGCATTATCCAAGGATGTGAAAACGCAAATATCGATGTTCCGCTCATCATGATTGAACCCGGAAGATGGATCGTAGGAGAAGCAGGGATTACCCTTTATACGATCGGAAGCATCAAAGAAATTCCAGGGATTCGGACGTATATCAGCGTAGACGGGGGGATGCCGGATAATCCTCGCCCTGCATTGTATCAGGCTAAATACCGAGCTGTTGTCGCAAATAAGATGGGACAAGAATTAGAAAAACAAGTTACGGTGGCTGGAAAGTGCTGTGAATCCGGAGATATCCTTATCGAAAATATTAAACTTCCAAAAATCGAGTCGGGAGATATATTGGCTGTATTCAGTACCGGCGCCTACAATTATTCCATGTCTAGCAATTACAACCGACTGCCTAGACCGGCTGTTGTTTTGGTCAATAGCGGGAATGATGAATTGATGGTGAAGAGAGAAAGTTATGAGGATCTGATTCGGAATGAAATGTTTTAAGAGAAATAAAAAAACTATCTCAATGGAAGAATAAGTTTCTTTAGAAAATCAGCGGAATAAAAATCGCCTAAAAAAAGGCGATTTTTTTCATCCAGTGGCTTCTTTGGTCAGAGAGGCTAAAGCACGTGCCAATTGATCCGGGCAAGAAGTATTTTTGTTTCCGCATCGGACGCCCCTCAGTTTTTCAATAACTTCTTCCACATCCATCCCTTCTACAAGCCTGCAAATTCCTTGAAGGTTTCCAGAGCAACCTCCGTAGAATTTTATGTTTTGAATTTTATTATCTTGAATGGAAAAAAGAATCTCTCTGGAGCATACACCTGCTGTCAAATATCGAAACATGATAGAACCTCCCGTCTAAATGAAATATACATCATCTAGTATATCGCATAGGAAGAAAATATCAATGGGAAATCACAACAAAAGATGAAGCGCATAAAATGATAAAAAGCAGATGCGTTGAAGCATACGCAATTTCTCCAGAGGTGATCGGATGAAAGAAGATTCTCAAAATATAATTGTTGTAGCGAATATGGGGGAAGATACGGTATCCGTTATCGATGCAAGGAATATAAAAGTGCTTTATAAGATCGGATTAAATAATGGAATATTTCATCCAAATATGCAGGCGGCAAAAAAACCAGTATTAGGCCCTCATCATATTGTGATGGACACCAAAGAGAAGTTATTATATACGACAAATTCGCACCATGGAAGCATTAGCATCATCGATTTGAATAAATGCAGGGTGGTGGATAATATTTTGGCAAGTAGCTGTCCCAGTCATATGGAAATTTGCCACAGGAACAAAACATTATATATATCAAATACGGATTCAAACTCAATCTCTGCTATGGATTTGGATACCCGAATCTTATCGACTCAAATTCCTGCCGGGAGAATGCCCCATGATATCCAGCTGAGCAGGGATGAGCGGTATTTGTATGTTGCCAATATGGATTCCCACACTTTGACAGTCATCGATACATCTACAAATGACATGAAGCAATCGGTATCTGTTTACCCCAATCCGTATCATATTGTACTCAATCAAGCAGGCAATTTGATTTTTGTGGTCAATACGAGTTTTTCAGGTATAAATGACGGAAGCATTACGATCTTGGATGCTCAAGATTTAAAAGTATTGGAAAAAATGAAGGCAGGGAAGATGCCGGTTGAAGCCATACTCGATGAAGAAGAATCTTTTTTATACATTACAGATGCAGAATCCAATACAGTTAACGTTGTTGAAATCGATAAAGCAAAGGTGGTCGAACAAATAAAAGTAGGAAGGATGCCTGGCAGTCTTGCCAGGGATAGAAGAACACAATATTTATTTGTAAGCAATGTGCAAGACAATACCGTAACGGTGATTGATCTGAAACGACTTGTTGTATTAAAGAATATAGACGTGGGAATTGAACCAAATGGTATTTTATGTATTGATCATATTTAAAGCAAAGAAAATAGATGGATAATCCCTTGATAGATTTCAGGAGCTTCCTTTTTCCACTTTTCACAGATTTGTTTTGCTTGTTTATTGGAAGCTACATTTAATTTTAATTCGATTAGGCTTGTGTTGTTTTCAATTGCCTTCATATCTACAATATATTCGTTTTCTTTTTTCTTTGTAAAATCTGCAATAATTTGCATTTCCTTTAGCAGATGTTTCTTTTTCTGTTCAACGGCTCGCTGAATCTCATCAATAAGCTGATCTGAAAGCCTATTTTTAAAGTACCGTAAAGCGGACATTCCTTTTTGTGTAAGAATATACGAATCATTTTCCTCGTTTATATTGTACTCCAATAATCCGGAAGAAACCAATTCAGTAAGATATTGTTGCAGAGAAAAATAATTGAGGTATTCTTTTTCCATAATAAATTCTGTAATTTGCGTATTGGTAAGCGGTATGGAAAATCTTTCGAATATGTATAACAATAAAAGTTTATGTTCTGCTAATTGTTGTGTGTTTTCAGAAAACATACTCTTCACCTTTTCCGATAAAATGATATAAATAACCTGAGATGATTATAGCATATTCTTAAAACAAAATCTTGTATTTGAAAAAAGAAAAATTTTATGGATAAACAATAAACGGAGAAATAAAAGATCTATTTCTCCGTTTATTGTTATTCTATTTAATATAAGCTTATTTTCCAGCTAAGCTTCTTTCCGCAAGTTCTACCAACCGTTTGGTCATATAGCCGCCAACATAACCATTTTGTCTGGATGTCAAGTTCCCTTTATCTACCTGTTCATAGTTCGCTAATCCAAGTTCTCCGGCGATTTCAGCTTTCATTTGGTTTAAAGCTGCTCTTGCTTCGGGAACAACAACCCTATTATTGTTAGCCACTGATTTCCCTCCTAACCAATCGATTTTTATTGCAACATGTTCTGATGTTGCAATATTAATTTAACCATTCTGATTTATAAATATGATAGTATTTTTTGTAATTCAAAATGCCAAATCGATGAAAAAAGATTGAAACGATTGTTTTTTCAGATGGAGAGATTAGATGGTATCTAAGAAAGATAAATCTTGGTATTGATTGGTGAGATGTACCAATTGTTTCAATTTTTGATCTTCCTCTAAACTATAATCTGTTTCATAAATAATTTTAAAATTCGCATCATAGACGATGATTTTTTCTTTGCTTTGAGCGATCCATAATGGAAATTTAAACATCTTATACCAACTCCTTAACGATAAAAATATGGATGTTTATTTTATTTTCAGGATTGAAATGATGATTTTAATTTATTGTATGATACATCTTGAGGGAATAAACCATCAAAAATTGGGGAATATCGAAGTCAACCATTTCTTTTGCTGCGGACTTTGGAATTTATAAAAAATAATTGCCTCCATGAAAAAGTGCAAAAAATATTTTAGTTTTTAAAGCTTTTCAGGCATATCATCATAATTTTGGAATACATTTAATTATAGAAAAAACAGAGGCGCC
>JAMNXX010000258.1 GCA_023623095.1 Bacillota bacterium
AATTTCCGCTTTTCAACTGCAATCAAAAAACCGTTTCTAAAACTATTTCGCTTAGAAACGGTTTTTCGTTATCCATAAACAGTTCTTCGGAGCCGCTTCAAAAATCCCTTTCCAATTAAAACAAATAACATCAGAATAACAGAAAGCAGGACGATGGTTCCTCCTGAAGCGATTTCCAGGTAATAGGAGATAAAAATCCCGGATATGACGGCGATTTCCGCAAAGAATACAGAAAGAAGCGTTGCTTGTTTGAAATTTTTTGAAATCTGCAAGCTGGTGGCTACAGGCAGTACGATCAGGGAAGAAACGAGTAAAATCCCGATAACCCGCATCGATAATGTAATGGTCATCGCAACCAAGATGATAAAATATCGATTGATCCATTTTACGGGTATCCCTGCAAGCCTGGCGGCTTCTTCATCAAATGCGATATAGAACAGCTCTTTGTATAAAAACTTGACAGATAGCAATATCCAAATCCCCAATAAAAAAATCAAGATCAAATCTTCCTCCAAAACCGTTGCAATGCTCCCAAACAAATAGCTGAACAGATCGATATTCATTCCCCTCGCAAAGCTGATCAGCACCACAGCCGTTCCGATTCCGGCAGATAGAAGAATGGCTATCGCCAACTCCGCGTATTGCGCATATGCTTTCCGCAGCCTTTCGATTGCCAAAGCGGCTCCTACGGAAAATAAAAGTGCTGTTCCAACCGGATATATATTCATCAGAATCCCCGCAGCAATCCCAGAAAGCGCAATATGGGAAAGGCTGTCTCCAATCAGGGACATCCGCCTTAGTACCAAGAAAATTCCAATCAAAGGGCATAGAGCGCCTGCAACGATTCCGGCCAACAAAGCGCGCTGCATAAACCCATATTGTAAGATCTCAAGCATCTCCTTTTCCCTTCTTTCTGAGCGTTTGGGCATTTGCTTTCTTTTCCTCAAATCCATGCGTCAAATTCATTTCATTTCCGTAAACCTGCACCAGCAATTCGCGGAAAGGGGTATTTCTTTGATATGGGATCAGCTTCTTATCTCCCATGCAGACAATGCGGCTTACATTCTTCGTAATCGACCCAATATCATGGGAGATGATCACGATGGTAATTCCCCTCTCCTCATTCAATTTTTTCAAAAGCTGGTAAAATTCTTCCTGAGATTTTGCGTCAATCCCCACGGTGGGCTCGTCAAGAAAAATAATATCCGGGTGATTAACCAATGCCCTGGCGATAAAGACGCGCTGCTGCTGTCCTCCTGATAAATTTCCAATCAATTTTTTGCTGCATTTCTCCAATCCTACCGCTTTTAATGCGTCATAAACAATTTTCATATGCTTTTTTTGAATCCGCCGGAATAATCCAATCTGGGAATAAAGGTTGGCTGCCACAACTTCTTCCACGGAAGCAGGAAAAGAGAAATTAAAATCCCTCATCTGCTGCGGTACATAGCCGATCTTATTCCATTGGCAAAAAGACGAAATGTCCTGACCTAATAATCGGATCGAACCTTTCTCCGGTTTCAGAAGCCCCAGCATCAGCCGAAGCAATGTGGTTTTTGCAGAACCGTTCGGCCCTACAATCCCCAGGTAATCTCCCTGAAAGATATCGAGATTGATGTTTTCTAAAACATATTCTTTATCATACCGGAAAAATACATTCCGAACCTTTACGACTTCCTCCACTGTCCCCATTATTTTCATTCTTATTCTCCTAATGCTTTTTTTAAAACCTCTAGATTTTCCTTCATGATAGAAAAATAATCTTTCCCTGCATCGATTTCCTGCTGCGTCAATCCTCCTATCGGATTCAACACGGCTGTCTGCGCACCGACTTCATCAGCCAACACTTCTGCTAGCTTCGGACTTGCCAGGGTTTCAAAAAAGATATATTTTACCTGACGCTCCCGGCACAATCTTGTGATTTGCGCCATTTTCGCCGGACTGGGTTCTTCTTGAGGGGATATTCCGGAGATCGGAATCTGCTCCAATCCGTACCGCTCTGCCAAATATCCAAACGCTGCATGGGAAACGATCATTTCTCTTCTTTTTACATTGCTTAAAGCATCTCTGTACTGCTTGTGCAAACTTTCGATTTCCTCTGAAAACTCTTGATAGTTTTTTTCATAAAATGCCCGATTTGCTGGATCCGCTTGAATAAAAGCATTTTGAATATTTTCTGCCTGTTTTTTCGCTCGAATCGGATCCAGCCAGATATGCGGATCCATTTGATGAGCATGTCCGTGATCATGTATATGATCTGTTGCTTTAAGAAGTTCAACTCCTGAGGAAGTATCCACCAGAATCAGCGAATCCGAATCGATTGTTCGAACCAATTTATCTACCCAGCTCTCAAATCCTGCGCCATTATAGATAAATACATCCGCCTCTTTCATCTCCGCAATGTTCCTTGCTGTAGGCTCCCAATCATGGGGCTCCGCTCCCGGCGGAGTTACCAGTTTTAAATCAATTCTATCTTTCCCGATTTTTTGTGCAAAATCATACATCGGGTAAATACTCGCATATACCTGAATCTTTTTTGGGCTGATATTCGTCTGAATCTCTGCCCGTTGGCTGCAACCTGTCAGGAGCGATACTGCCAATAATCCTACAATGATACAAAGGATCCATTTCTGTATTTTCATCATAAACCTCCTCTCAGACTGCCAAATCCTTCTAGTAAAAAATATAGCACTGCGGGCAAAGGAATGCAATTGACCTTCCGGTCAGGATCGATTCTTTATAAATCGCCTATTCCGTCGTCAGCCGATTGCAGCCGTATTTCTTTCTCCTATGCTTCCGCATACAAAAAAGACTGCCCTTTTCTTCTTTTTATATTTCTCCCTCTATGCCTGCATATACCCATTTCCATTATTGCCTAAATCAAAAATAATTATGAGAATTCCCTAAATGAAACTCTGCAGCGTATCCCCATCCCCCTTGAAGGGCTTTTATCAGTCAAATCGTTCTAATTTTTTGAATTTGTTGACACAGATCTCAATTCATGTTAGAATCAGGGTAGAATTGAATAGGAACTGGTCAGTATCTTCAGGGCAGGGTGCAATTCCCGACCGGCGGTAAAGCCCGCGAGCCACATCGTGGTTGACTTGGTGAGATTCCAAGGCCGACAGTAAAGTCTGGATGGGAGAAGATATATAATCTATTTGGATCTTTTTGTGTGGATCCAAAGGATCGAAGCACGCAAAGCTCTGAAAATACAATTTTCAGAGCTTTATTTTTTTCAATCACTGACTGAAATCTATCCTTTCATCATAAAAATCCCATATACGGCATCTCCCTGAACAATCCTGTTCAAATTCATCCCGATCAAATCAATTCTACAATTAAATCCGCTTTTACAAAAAACGAGGTGAGCAAAAATGGATGATACGTTTTATATGAAAAGAGCATTGGAACTGGCGAAGAAAGGAATCGGCTATACCAATCCGAATCCCCTCGTCGGAGCGGTCATCGTCAAAGATGGGAATATTATCGGAGAAGGCTACCACCATTCCTATGGCAGCGCACATGCGGAAATCGATGCTTTTTCCAGTGCAAAGCAGCCTGTCCAGGATGCTGTCATGTATGTCAATTTAGAACCATGTTCCCATTATGGGAAGACCCCGCCCTGCGTCGCTGCCATCGTGGAGAAGAAGATTCGAAAAGTCGTCATCGCCATGAAAGATCCCAATCCCCTCGTATCCGGAAAAGGAATTGCCTATCTGGAAAAGCACGGAATTGAAGTGGTCACAGGCGTGCTGGAAGAAGAAGCCCGAAAATTAAATGAAATTTTTATCAAATACATTACCACGAAGACCCCCTTCTGCCTCTTGAAAACGGCGATGACGCTGGATGGAAAAATTGCAGCCCATACGGGGGATTCCAAATGGATCACAGGGGAGGCATCAAGAAAAGCGGTTCACGAACTCCGCCACCGTTTTTCTGCAATTATGGTGGGCATCCAAACCGTTCTTGCAGACGATCCCCTCTTGACCACCCGGCTGGAAAATAAGAAAGGCCGCAATCCTGTGCGGATCATCGTCGACAGCAGAGGGCGCATCCCACTGGAAGCCAATGTCCTTCAATGCGATGCGGAAACCTCCACCATCATCGCCACAACGGATCAAATCATGGAGAAGAAAAAGGAAGCCATTGAAAAGAAAGGCGCTCATGTGCTCATACTTCCTTCCAAAGACGGAAAAGTATCCTTAAAAGATCTGATGCGGGAATTGGGTCGTCTTCAAATCGACAGCGTTCTGCTGGAGGGAGGAAGCACATTAAACGCTTCGGCACTTCAGGAAGGGATCGTGGATAAAGTCATGGCATTTATCGCTCCCAAGATCCTCGGAGGGGAAAAGGCAAAGACACCTGTAGGCGGTCAAGGAAAGGATTTTGTCAGAGATGCTTTTCTTCTGGAGAACATGCGCTTTGAAAAATCCGGGGAAGACATCCTTATCGAAGGGGATATCCGAAAGGAGGAATGAGATTGTTTACAGGACTTGTAGAGGAAATCGGAAAAGTGCAATCCATTGTGAGGGGCTCAAAATCTGCACAAATCACAATCCAGGCGCAAAAGGTGCTCTCCGATGTTCAAATCGGCGACAGCATCTGTACAAACGGAGTGTGCCTCACGGTTACCGATTATACGACACATACATTTACCGTTGACGTCATGCCGGAGACGATGCGCAGAAGCAATTTAAAAAATCTGAAGCCGGGCAGTCCGGTCAATCTTGAAAGAGCCCTTCGGGTAGGAGATCGCCTGGGAGGCCATTGGGTCACCGGCCATATCGACGGCACCGGCATCATACAGGATATCAATCCGGAGGAAAATGCCATATGGATCCGCATTTCCACATCGAAGGATATCTTAAAATATGTCATTCACAAAGGTTCTATCGCAATCGATGGGATCAGCCTGACCGTCGCTGATGTGGATGCTCAGACTTTTCAAGTATCCATCATCCCCCATACAAGAGAGGTCACAACCCTATCCACAAAAAAACCTGGAGATGAAGTCAATCTGGAATGCGATCTGATCGGCAAATATGTTGAAAAACTCATGAAATTTGAAGAAAATCCGGAGCCTCAAAGAAGCATGGATATGGATTTTCTCAGAAAATACGGATTTGCATAATTTCGAAAAAATATGAAACGAGGTGAATAGGATGTCAAAATTTCATACGATTGAAGAAGCGATCGAGGACATTCGGGCAGGAAAAATGATCATCGTCGTCGATGATGAGGATAGGGAAAATGAAGGCGATTTGCTGATGGCAGCAGAAAAAGTGACTCCGGAAGCCATCAACTTTATGGCAAAATACGCGAGGGGACTGATCTGCATGCCCATCGTCGCTCAAAGGCTCAAAAAACTGGATATTCCGCAAATGGTTGCTCACAATACAGACACCCATCAGACTGCCTTTACCGTATCCATCGATGCAGTGGATACAACGACGGGCATTTCCGCATTTGAACGGGCCCATACCATCAAAAAAGTGCTAGACCCAAAGGCAACTCCTGATGATTTCCGAAGACCCGGGCATATCTTTCCCCTGCAAGCAAGAGAAGGCGGCGTTTTAAAGAGAGCCGGCCATACAGAAGCAGCAGTGGATTTTGCAAAACTTGCAGGATGCATTCCGGCAGGGGTCATCTGCGAGATCATGAATGAAGACGGAACGATGGCAAGAATTCCCCAGCTTTTGGAGTTTGCAAAAAAACATGGGCTCAAGATCGTTACCGTTGCTGATCTGATCGCATATCGGAGAAGAACAGAAGTCTTTGTAGAAAAGGTGGCTCAAGCGGAACTGCCTACAAAATACGGACATTTTCAAATCATCGGCTATCAGAATAAATTAAACGGAGAACACCATGTGGCATTGGTAAAAGGAAATATCAAAGACGACCGTCCCGTATTGGTACGGGTGCATTCAGAATGCCTTACAGGAGATGCATTCGGTTCTTCCCGCTGCGACTGCGGCGATCAATTTGCTGCTGCCATGAGAAAGATCGAAGAAGAAGGGCGCGGAATCCTTTTGTATATGCGCCAAGAAGGACGGGGAATCGGACTGATCAACAAGATCAAAGCCTACTCCCTCCAGGATCAAGGGCTGGATACGGTAGAAGCCAATCTTGCATTGGGATTTCCTGAAGATATGCGGGATTACGGCATCGGCGCTCAAATCCTGGCAGATCTGGGAATCCGAAAAATCCGCCTGATGACAAACAATCCAAAAAAATTGTCCGGTCTATCGGGATACGGACTTGAAATCGTAGAAAGGGTTCCCATCGAAACGGCATGCAGTGAAGAAAATATCCGCTATCTGAAAACAAAGAAAGAAAAGATGGGACATATATTGAAATTTAAGGAGGAATAAGGAAGGATGAAGATTTACGAAGGAAATTTAATCGGTCAAAATCTAAAATTTGCTATCGTCATAGGAAGGTTTAACGAGTTTATCGGAAGCAAATTGCTTTCCGGTGCATTGGACGGGCTCAAACGCCATGGCGTCTCTGAAAACGATCTGGAAATCATCTGGGTTCCAGGGGCTTTCGAAATCCCACTCGCTGCTAAGAAACTGGCCGCCTCCGGCAGGTACGATGCCGTCATCTGCCTCGGCGCCGTCATCCGAGGGGCTACTCCCCATTTTGATTATGTGTCTAATGAGGTATCGAAGGGAATCGCTGCGGCAGCCCTGGAGACAGGGGTTCCGATCATATTCGGCGTGCTGACCACAGATACCATCGAGCAGGCAATCGAACGTGCCGGCACCAAATCCGGAAACAAAGGCTACGAGGCAGCAACAACTGCCATCGAGATGGCCAATCTATTCAAACAGCTGTAAATCAAACCAGGATGGATAACTTTTTTATTCGCCTTTTAAATCGAATGGGAAGAAGATCTTCTTCCCATATTTTATTTTTTCTATAAGATCTGCTTTTTTCTTCCTCTGTCGATAAATCTTGCACAATAGGCACAAACTCCTTTAAAATTGATAAAGATAAAAGTCTTATACAGCAGCAAAATTAGACAATACAGTTAATGCCGCCAGTTTATTATCCACACAAGCAAAACAGGAAGGGAACAGCTCAATCATAATTCAAAATATCAACATTAATGTAAAAGCAATGCTTAAAAAATCATACTTCCGTTTTTAAAAAAAGAATTTTGGCTTTCCCACTCTGTACAATGCTTCTTGCAAAACCCTTTCGGCTTTCAGAATTATCTGCCCAATTATATCCGTACAAGGACGTGATCAAGGCCAGGTCTCATCGCCATGGTACCTCCTCCTTGGCTTACTACCTGCAAAATAAAATCAAGATTTTTGACTACACTTCCTGCAAGAAGGGTGACATTATATTTTTTAAAAACTTCCGGACAAAGAGGGGTGGATGGTCCGACGATGCAAAGCTCCCTTGCGTTTTTGCAATAGGAAATGACTTCGTCAATGGTATGATTGATGATGCTGGTTGCGCTTATCACAATCACATCGCAGTTAGGAAGAAATTGCGGGATCTGATCCGCAGGATAGAATTCGCTTCCTGCAGGCACATTTTGCTCAAAAACATAGATATTCTTTGTCATGGATTTTGCTTTGGACAGAATGGGTCCAAACCCTCCAACCATACCAAATGTATCCGATTCACGAAGGGAAAACGCATCGAGTATATTT
>JAMNXX010000294.1 GCA_023623095.1 Bacillota bacterium
TCCAATGTCTTTGGAAGGCCAGTTACAAGATCCCTTCCTCGAGCAGCAATTTTTTCTTCTTTTGCTTTTGGATAGGCTAAACCAATTGTAAATTTAATTTGTTCAGCAGTTCGTTCTCCTATCATCAAACTGTATTCTCTTTTAATATATTGAACAATGGCTTCATCCAATTCATTTCCACCGATTCGAATCGATTTGCTCGTCACAATCCCACCTAAAGAAATGATTGCAACTTCTGTCGTGCCTCCTCCGATGTCCACAATCATACTCCCCGTAGGAGATGCAACCGGAAGATTTGCCCCAATTGCAGCAGCCATCGGCTCTTCGATTAAATAAGCTTCCTTTGCTCCTGCCTGTAATGCTGCTTCTTCTACCGATCTTCTTTCTACTTCTGTAATCCCGGATGGAACTCCTACCACAACACGCGGTGCAAAGAAAAGAGAGTTCTTAGGATATGCTCTTTTTATAAAATATTTTAACATACTTTGTGTTGTATCAAAATCTGCAATCACACCATCTCTTAGTGGGCGAGTTGCTAGAATATTTCCAGGGGTTCTGCCAATCATCAATTTTGCTTCTTGGCCAACCGCTAAAACTTGTTTTGTATCTTCTTGAATAGCAACTACAGAAGGCTCTCTTACTACAATTCCTTTTCCTTTTATATAAACCAAAGTATTTGCTGTCCCTAAATCGATACCCATATCCTTTGAAAACAATTTAATGAGTCCCATGAATATTGCTCCTTCCTGATGATTCTGTCTTATATTGCTGAAATTTCTTTTAAGCTAATATATTTCCCATCTCCAATAATAATGTGATCTAGAACCTCAATTCCAATGATTCTTCCAGCTTCTATTAAACGTTTCGTTATTTTAATATCCTCTGTGCTAGGTTCTGGATTTCCACTAGGATGGTTATGTAAAAGAATAATTGACGATGAGCTTTTTCGGATGGCTCGAACAAAGACTTCTCTAGGATGTACCAAAGAACTGTTTAAACTTCCAATCGAAATATCTTCAACAGCGATAATCTGATTTTTTGTGTTGAGAAGAATAATCTTAAAATATTCTTTTTTATAATACCGCATCTCTTCCATAAAAACATTTGCTACATCTAAAGGAGATTTGACATAAGGCGAGTGAGCTAAACTGCTCATTGCTAATCTTTTCCCAAGCTCAATGGCAGAAATAATTTGACATGCCTTGCTTATCCCAATCCCTTTTATTTGCATGAGCTCTTCAAGCGTACAGTCCGCTAAAAAACGAATGCCCTCAGGATGAAACGATAATATTTTCTGGGATAGATCAATAGCAGAATTGTTCTTTGTTCCTGTTCGGATCAGGATTGCTAAAAGTTCAACATTCGATAAAGACCCTACGCCATATTTGATCAGCTTCTCACGAGGCCTTTCGCTTTCAGCAAGTTTTTTAATTGGAATATAATATTTTTCAGACAATCGATATCACATCCTGTAAATTTATCCAAACCATGATATTACTTTATCAATTTTATATCAGTGAAATTTGAAAATATTTACATAACATATCATAAAGCAGTGATATCGGTAATCCTACAACATTAAAATAATCACCCTGAATCCATTCAACAATAGCAGATCCTTTTCCTTGAATTGCATAAGAGCCTGCTTTATCCCATCCTTCTCCCGTCTCAATATATTTTTTTATTTGAATGTCAGATAATTTTTTAAGTTTAACTTTTGTTTTTTCATGGCTTACAACTTTATTATCACTATGTGCTTGGACAACTGCAAGTCCTGTAATAACATCATGCACGTCACCTTGAAGCATCTTTAGCATGTGATATGATTCTTGAAAATTTGCAGGTTTTCCTAATATTTGATCTTTCACGACAATTGTATCTGCAGCAATAACGATTGTATTTTTATTGCAATTTTGAGATACAGCAAAAGCTTTTTCAAATGCTAAAGCCATTGCGATTTGTTCAGGTGTTTCATCTGCATAAATTTGTTCTTTGATATTCGCTTCCCGAATTTGAAAGGGGATATTAAAAATCTCTAGCAATTCTTTTCGACGAGGAGATGCAGAAGCCAATATAATTGAATACAAAAAACTTCACCTACGCTCTATGAAAATATTCCAATCTATACAAAACATCATGAGCAGAAATGTAAGCAATAGAGTCCCGAATTTGACTATTTAAATACAATTTAAGTTTAACATTTTGATATCCTGATTACAAGTCTGAAATTAGCGAATCCTTGTAGGTATCATTTGCTAAAAAATAACTTATATAGATAAAATAAGGATAGACTTTTATATAAGAGTCTATCCTTATTTTTAAGAATTTATAATTATCGATTGGCGGAACGATTATGGAAAGTTTGCTATACCATCTTAATCGTCTTTTTAGGACATTTTTCTGCACAAACTCCACAGCCAATACATTTGTCTTCCAGCACTTTATGAACTTGCTTTAATTCGCCCTCGATCGCATTCACAGGACATTGTTTAGAACAAATTGTACATCCGATGCAGTTTTCAGAAATAATTTCCGCTTTTTTTCTTTTTTCGAAGTTTGCATAAATAGCTTTGGTCGGGCACTTTTCTGCACAAAGCATACAATTCGTACATTTTTCATAGTTAATTTTAGCTAGATTATTTGAAAACTCCATCGCATCAAAGGGACAAGCTTTCACGCATAATTGGCAGCCGATACAGCCAACATTGCATTTTTCTTTCACTGCTTTTCCTTTTTCTTCATTATTGCAGTCCACAACAACATCCTGTTCATACGGTACAAAATGGATCACTTGTTTAGGACAAACTTCTATACATTTGCCACAAGCAGTACAGTTTTCAGGAATGATTCTTGCTATTTTTCCGTCTGTGATCTCAATCGCATCAAATTGACAAACATTTACACAAGTGCCTAAACCAAGACAACCGTATGCACAGCTCTTGCTTCCTCCTGCTACCATTGCTGCTGCTTTGCAGTCTTGTATTCCAAAATACTCGAACTTTTCTTTACAGTTTTGTGCATCCCCATTACAAATCACACGTGCCACTTTTCGAACACTCTCTTCTGCTTCTACACCCATAATTTCTGCAATTTTTTTTGCAATTTCCGGTCCTCCTACCGGACAGGCATTTACTGGGGCACTCCCTTCAACGATTGCGCTCGCTAAACCACTGCAGCCAGGAAAACCACAACCTCCACAATTTGCACCCGGCAAAATTTCTGAAATTGCAGTAATCCTTGGATCCACTTCGATAGCAAATTTCTGAGAAGCATATGCCAATATGCCACCAAATATGAGTCCCATACCTCCTAAACTGATAACTGGTATCATGATTGCAGATATATCCATTGTAAAATCTGCCTCCTTCCTATACGAGTCCCGTAAATCCTAGAAAAGCAATCGACATTAAACTAGCTGTGATTAATGCAATTGGAAATCCTTGAAATGGCTTTGGTATATCTGAAATCTCAAGCTTTTCTCTAATTCCTGCAAAAAGCACAATTGCCAAAGAAAATCCTATTGCAGCACCAACTGCATTTACGATAGTTTCAATGAGATTATAATTATATTGAATATTTAAAAGAGTAACTCCTAATACAGCGCAGTTTGTCGTAATCAATGGCAAATAAATCCCTAAAGCTTGATACAAAGTTGGGCTCATCTTTTGAATAACCATTTCGATAAATTGCACCAAAGCAGCAATAACCAAAATAAATGCTATCGTTTGAAGATACGCCAATCCCAATGCATCTAAAATGAATATTTGTATAAAATAGGTAATGATGGATGCCAACGTCATAACAAATGTAACTGCCATCCCCATCCCCATGGCTGTTTCAACTTGTTTTGATACCCCTAAAAAAGGACATATTCCTAAAAAACGAGACAATACAAAGTTATTCACCAAGATGCTGCTTACCAACAAAATAAGCAAACTTCCTATAGACATGTTCTTTCCCCCTTTATATATGAATAATTTGCGTTAATTTGCTTTTTTAGTTCTGATTTGATTGAGTAGTGCCAATAATAACGCCAATGTGAGGAAAGCTCCTGGAGGAAGAATCATGATTAATGCGGGTTGGTATGCTTCTCCGAATACCAATTTCCCGAAAATTGATCCAGCCCCAAGAAGTTCTCGGATACTGCCTAAAATCGTAAGTGCGATTGTAAATCCGAGCCCCATACCGATCCCATCTGCTGCAGATTCTAAAACAGAATTTTTAGCAGCAAATGCTTCTGCTCTAGCTAAAATAATGCAGTTTACAACGATCAATGGAATAAAAAGTCCCAATGCTTGATCTAATGCCGGAACGAATGCTTTCATCATTAAACCGACTACTGTTACGAATGTTGCAATCACGACAACATAAGCAGGAATACGGATTTTATTCGGAATTGCTTTTTTAAGAATAGAAATTGCAACATTTGAACCGAATAAAACTGCCGTTGTCGCTAATCCCATACCGATACCATTTATAGCAGAAGTCGTAACAGCAAGTGTAGGACACATCCCTAGTAATTGGACAAAAGTGGGATTTTCGTGGATGATTCCTCTTATAAAAGGTTTCCCTAAATTCATTTATGTTCACCTCGCTATTTATTGAGCTTTTCATTGAATAATTTTACAGCAGTATTTACACCAGCAGTGACAGCATCTGAAGTAATCGTTGCTCCTGAAATTGCTTGAATTTCATTATCTTTTGGTGTGCCCGATTTTATTACAGATAACTCTTGAGCCGTATTTTTTCCCACATACTGATTTTTAAAAGATTCCTCTGAAATTTTTGCCCCTAACCCTGGCGTTTCACTATGATTTCCAATGCTTATACCACTAATCGTACCATCTATGCGAATACCAACCGTCACTTCAATCGGTCCCCCGTATCCTTCCGGATTCGTTTTGATCGTAAATCCTACTGTTTCACCATTTTTAATTCCACGATATACTTCTGATACTCCTGTATAATTTTCAAATTGATCATGAGAAATCTCTTCAAACTCAGAGGCATCTTCCAAGATGGATTTTCTAGCTTCAATATTCGCCTGCAAAACTTGCTGTTCAATTGGTTCTTTCGTGATCTCATTGGTGTATGCCAATACAGCTGCAGCAACCGCTGAAATTATCAATAAAATAATCCCTAATCGTATCACTTCACGCATATTACTTCACCTCCCCGAAAATTCTTGGGCTGGTATATTTGTCAATAAGAGGTGTGGCAACATTCATTAGAAGGATGGAGTACGATACGCCCTCCGGATATCCGCCAAACATTCGAATAATCGTCGTAATAATCCCACAGCCCAACGCAAAAATAACTTGTCCTTTTGGAGTAACGGGAGATGAAGAATAATCCGTAGCCATATAAATTGCACCAAGCATTAAACCGCCGGCAAAAATATGATAAATCATATATTGAAAATCAAAACCACCAAATATCAATGTCAATACAGCTACCGTTAAAATATAAATAACCGGAATCCTAGGTGTAATGACTCCTCGATAAACAAGATAAATTCCTCCTAAAATAAGTGCCAGTGCTGATGTTTCACCAATACAACCGCCTACATTGCCAATAAATAAGTCCATGATAGAAGGAAGCTGCTGTCCGGTGGCTTCTACCCCTTGTATTAAGGCCAAAGGCGTAGCTGTACTGACAGCATCAGGACCCGGAGATACCCAGTTTGTCATTTGCACAGGCCAAGATGCCAATAAAAAAGCACGTGCAGCAAGTGCCGGGTTCATAAAATTATGCCCTATCCCGCCAAATGCTTGTTTTACGATTGCGATTGCAAAAATTGCTCCTATAGCGGGAAGCCACCACGGAGCCGTTGAAGGAATGTTAAAGGCTAAAAGCAAACCCGTGACAACTGCACTCCAATCATTGATTGTAACAGGTTTGTTACGCAATTTCTGCACAATTGCTTCTGTAGCTACAGCAGCAACAATTGAAACGATAATGACTTTCAGTGCTCCCATACCAAAATAATATATTCCAGCCGCTGTTGCAGGCAATAACGCAATGACAACATCTCTCATAATTCTGCCGGTAGATTCATACGATCGAATATGAGGAGATGAAGATACAATGAACCTGTTCTCCATTTTTTATGACCCCCTTTTGTTACTTCGTCTTTCTTTTTTTCGCAAGAATTTCACGCTTCGACACTCGTATTGACTGTAATAATGGCCTTTTCGCTGGACAAATAAATGAACAAGAACCGCATTCGATACAGTCAAGGGCATTATATTTTTCTGCTGTTTCATGCATATTTTTCAAAGAAAAAGCGCTAATATATAATGGCTGTAAAGATATAGGACAAACTTCTACACATTTGCCACATTTGATGCAGTTTTGAGGCTCTGGAAGCTTAGCTTCTTCCTCTGATAAAACTAATATTCCAGAAGTTCCTTTCATGACAGGTATTTCATCTGTATATTGAGCCAGTCCCATCATAGGCCCGCCCATAATCAATTTTCCCGGCTTTCCATTATATCCCCCACACTGCTCTATAATTTCTTTGAAAGGTGTACCAATTTTAACCAAAAGGTTCTTGGGCTGCTTTAGCCCCTTTCCCGTTACAGTTGTAATTCTTTCTATTAACGGCATTCCTGTTTTAATCGCATTTCCAATCGCAGCTGCTGTACCAACATTATTGACAATCACTCCTGCATCCATAGGTAGGCCACCGGATGGAACTTCGCGCTTGGTACATGCATAAATAAGTTGTTTTTCTGCTCCTTGAGGATATTTTGTTTTTAATGCAAGAATTTTGATATCTTTTTCATTTTTAGCTGCTTCTTTCATTTTCTGAATCGCATCCGGCTTATTATCCTCAATTCCAATATAAGCATTTGTTACATGAACAGCTTTCATCATTGCTTTTAATCCAAAAATAATATCGTCTGCTTTCTCTAACATCAATCGGTGATCGGAAGTTAAATAAGGTTCGCATTCCGCACCATTTAAAATAATCGTATCGACTTTTTTCTCAGGAGGCGGTGAAAGCTTTACATGAGTTGGAAAAGTAGCCCCTCCCATTCCAACAATTCCTGCTTCTCTGATAATATCCATAATATCCTTTGAAGTTAAATTTTCCAAACTTCCTTTTGGTAAAACGTTTTCATGAACCTCATTCAAACCATCAGATTCAATGATAATACATTGAGCTTCTCCTGTTGCTATTGTCATAGTCTTTATGTCCTTAACTGTCCCGGATACACTGCTGTGGACAGGTGCGGACACAAAAGCTTTCGACTCTCCTATTTTTTGCCCTACTTTTACTGAATCACCGACTTTTACCAAAGCTTCACAAGGCGCACCTATATGTTGCTGAAGCGGTATTACAACTTGCTTAGGCTCTTGTGCTTTTTCTATCGGCAACTTTTCCGTAGCATCTTTGAAATGAGGAGGATGTATCCCTCCCCTAAAAGACAATAAACTCAATTCAATTCACCCCTTAATTTCATAGATTCATTGCGTATATCCATCCACAAATATTATAAATATTTATGCGATGAAATCTAATAAATATACATGCTTATATTATAAAAAGGAATCACGGGAGAAGTGCGATTAATTTATGCCGGAAATTGAAATTAATATATAGAATATTAATTATATATTAACGATTATATAAAGAAAAGTCAAT
>JAMNXX010000145.1 GCA_023623095.1 Bacillota bacterium
CCATTGCCTGCACTGCCCTATCCTGCCCAATAATTTCATCTTCTGTATTGAAATCGGCTACCGTAAAATCTAAAAAATTCATATCCTCAAACTTCTTCAACTCATCTGCGGATAATTTCTTAAACTTTTTCATGCCTCTCCCCCTTTTTATGTGCATATGCTAAAATATATAAAAAATTCTTAAAAGAATCTTAAAAAAATTCTAATCTATTTCTATTCATAGGTCTTGCATAATTCCACTTTTTCTTGTAAAATGTACATAAGTTATAATTTGCAAAATATTCACAATGATATTGAATTTAATAAATTGTTTTGATATATTCTGAATCATGTCTATATTTTAGTGTTTTTCTATACTTGAACTTTGTAATACATTTCTCACTCATTATGCTTCAGTTATAAGCATCGTTTGTTTCTAAAAAATAAGTCTTCTAATTTCATTAGCTTTAAAAACAAGATTTAATTTATTTATATGTCTGTTGCATTTAACCAGGAAAAGCTTTTCCTTTATATCATATTTTCTAAACATTTTTTTTATTGTAAATGTAAAATAGTTTACAAATTAAATGAATCTTTTATGCATTTGAAATCTTAATTCCTTCGGCAACATCTATCTTAGAGACCTTCTACCCACTTGATGTGAAAATTGCAGCAATTATCATCTTTTCGGTTACTAAGGGGATTTATGCTGATGCATACCTAAAATCAAAGCGGAAAAATTTAAAATGGAGGTGAAAGTATTCCTCATATTTAAAATGTAACCGCTTTATGCTTTGTTGAATATGCTGATTTAGCTGATAACCCCTTTTGTAACATATATGCTAATCCTCATCACTTGCTGTATCAAAATAAAACAGGAGGTGTTTGCTTTATTATGGCAGACAAAGTGAAAACGCAACGTGAAGTCAATGGATTATTTGAACTGACCGAAAGTGCACGAGAAAAGCTATTGGGCAACAAATATTACAATGATGACTTAGCACCAACCAAATTATCTGAAAGAACATGGGGAACTTATCACATTGCCAGCTTATGGGTTGGGATGAGTATCTGTCTTCCAACCTACATGATGGCATCCGGCGGTATGGCTGCTGGACTTTCTTGGTGGCAATCGCTTTTAAACGTTCTTCTCGGAAACTTAATCGTTTTAATTCCAATGCAGTTAAACTCCCATGCCGGGACAAAATACGGCATCCCTTATCCCGTATTCGCACGTTTGTCTTTTGGTATCAAGGGATCCCATCTGGCTGCGATTGCGCGTTCAATTATCGCAGCAGGCTGGTTCGGCATCCAGACTTGGATAGGCGGCTCTTCGATCAATGGTGTTTTAAGTATTTTGAGCTCATCTTGGGCAAACTGGGCCGGCGGCATCTGGGTTTCCTTCTTCGCATTCTGGGCTGTCAGCGTCTGGGTTGCTTACAAAGGATCTGAAGCCATTAAATTTATGGAATCCTGGGGTGCTCCGATATTAGGTATTCTTTCTCTTGCTTTGATGATCTGGGCTTATGCACAAGTAAAAGCTGTCGGAAAAGGCGTTATCGATATCTTAAACATGCCTGCCACCTATGCACCCGGAAACTTCTGGAAAGTATTCCTGCCTGTTTTAACCGCAAATATCGGTTTCTGGGCAACAATGGCATTAAATATCCCTGACTTCAGCCGTTTTGCAAAAACGCAAAGAAACCAATTCATGGGTCAGCTTTTAGGATTGCCGGCATCCATGACTGCATTCTCCTTCGTCGGTGTTTTCGTAACTGGTGCTACCAATGTAGCATTTGGTGAAATGCTTTGGGATCCGGTTGCTGTCGTCGGTAAAATCGACAGTCCGATTGCGGGATTATTAGGAGCGTTGGGAATTGCAATCGCTACCATGACAACGAACATTGCTGCAAACGTAGTTGCTCCTGCAAACGGTATCTCGAACTTGAACCCTCAAAAAATTTCTTACAGACACGGCGTTATCATCACTGGAATTGCAGGCATCGTAATCATGCCTTGGAAATTATTATCCAGTGCAGAAGCATATCTGTTTGACTGGCTTGGAACATATTCAATTTTCTTAGGTCCTTTAGCGGGTTTGTACATCGCAGACTACTATATCTATCGTAGAAAAGTAATCGATTTGGATGATCTGTTCCGTGGAGAACAAAGCCGTTATTGGTATGGCGGCGGATTTAACTCCAAAGCAATTTATACATGGATTATCTCTGGTATTCTACCTCTACTAGGAAAAATAATTCCTTCTCTTTCGTGGTTCGCTGACAATGGTTGGATGGTTGGATTTATCATTGCTCTTATTGTTTATCCGCTCTTAATGAAGAATGAAACGGCTTCTCTGGTTACTCCGGAAGAAGAAGAAAAAATCACTGAAAAAGTTTTGGCAAATTAATTTAAATAGAAACTGCAAAAGGGGTCGTAATTACCGATCCCTTTTGCATTTCATCTAACTTTTCAAAATTCCTTTCTAAAGTTTCAAAGGAATTTTTATTTAAATGTCGAATAACTTTTTATGAAAATGATTACATTAAAAAGTAATCATTAAATTCTTTTAATCAATAAGGAGGGTTTCATCATGATGGACTTAATTATTAAAAACGGTACCATTATCACTGCCACCGATACATATCAAGGCGATATCGCGGTAAAAGACGGCAAAATCGCTTTGATAGGGCAAGACCTTTCTGATGTTGAAGCAAAAGAAGTTATCGATGCTTCCGGCAAATATGTATTGCCAGGTGCTTTAGATGCACACACTCACTTAGAAATGCCTTTTGGAGGAACAACTTCGGCAGACAGTTATGAAGCAGGAACCCGTGCTGCAGCATGCGGTGGTGTAACAACTGTATTTGACTTTGTCATCCAAAGAAAAGGGCAAGGTCTCATCGAAGCAGTAGAAGCAAGACGAAAACTATGCGAACCACAAGCTTGCGTAGACTATGCTTTCCACACAGCAATTACGGATTTAAGACCTGAAATATTAGAAGAATTGGCTGATTCCGTAGAATATGGCGTGCCTAGCTTTAAGGTGTTTACCGTTTACAAAAAAGAAGGTATGATGGTAGAGGATGGTGTCTTTACAAAACTGCTCCAAAAATCAAAAGAAGTAGGTGCCTTGATCGGCGTTCATGCTGAAAATCCAGATCAAATCGATCAAAGAACAGAAGAATTTTTAGCTGAAGGAAAAACATCTGCATGGTACCATTATATGAGCCGTCCAGAATTCGTTGAAGCAGAAGCAGTTAAGCGTGCAATTCATTGGGCAAAATCTTTTGACGCACCGCTTTATATCGTGCATCTTGCATGCAAAGATGGATTAGATGAGGTAACAAGAGCAAGAGATGAAGGATACGAAATTTATGCGGAAACCTGCCCACATTATCTGCACTTTACCTCCGATGTATATAAACGTGAAGATGGAAGAAATTTTGTCTGCTCCCCACCGATCAAAGGAAAAGAAAGTCAAGATGCGCTTTGGGAAGGCATCAAGCGCGGTGACATTGCAACGATTGCTACCGATCACTGTCCTTTCCAATCCCATGAGAAAGATTGGGGCAAAGACGATTTTACAAAGATTCCAAACGGCTGCATGGGCGTAGAAAACCTATATCCTTATATGTTGGATGCAGCAAACAGAGGTCGCATCACTTTCAATAAAGCTGTAGAATTATGCTCAACAAATGTTGCGAAGATATTTGGCTGTGCGCCGCAAAAAGGTACAATCGCTCCAGGAAGCGACGCAGATATCGTTATTTATGACCCAAATAAAAAATTCGTGATTTCAAAAGACAATATGCATTCAGACATTGATCACACCATCTGGGAAGGCGTAGAATTAACCGGATACCCAGTAATGACTTTCTCCAGAGGAAAATTGGTATTCAAAGATGGAGAATTCCTAGGAACTCCTGGACACGGACAATTTGTAAAGCGCAAAGGTCGCAAATAATGAAACTCAAAGCAGGCAGGGAAAAATTCCCTCGCCTGCTTTTTATTTTTGTAAAAATGCTTCCCACGCATCAAAAGGCCAAATTCTTAAATCTACTTTCCCTTTTATGCTTTCTTTCGGAACAAATCCAAAACATCTGCTGTCATTGCTATCATTTCGATTGTCTCCCATAACAAATACCATGTCCGGTGGCACTTTTCCCGATGTTATCACATATCTTTTTTCTTGATATTCTTCCGGATAAATATAATTTTCTTCTATTTTTTCATCATTTATATAAACATTTCCGTCTTCGATTCGAAATCGATCTCCGGGTTGTGCAATAATTCGTTTTATAAACAGCTCGTTTTTTCTCCCTGGAATCGGTGGATGGAAAATAATAATATCTCCATAGCAAGGTTCTTTAAAAAAATATGCTATTTTATTCACAAACAACCGATCATTGTTTTTCAATGTGGGATTCATGGAATTTCCTTGAACGATACTAAATCCAAAAACAAACTTTTCTAAAAACACAATAAAAACCAGCACCCATAAAACGCATTTTCCACATTTTTCTATCCGTTCCCACATATCTTCCTCACTTCCTGAACCAGTACTTTAAATTTGTTTTCTTGGATTTTGTTATGAGCATA
Source organism: Bacillota bacterium (assembly GCA_023623095.1). Taxonomy (GTDB): domain Bacteria; phylum Bacillota; class Clostridia; order Peptostreptococcales; family Thermotaleaceae; genus JAMNXX01. The sequence goes on from JAMNXX010000145.1 coordinate 4,582, forward strand.
AAAATTGATACCAAAAATTAAAGGCTCCAAGAAAGGAGCATTTAAAGTATATCTGTGTTTCATCTACATGTATTATCGCCTTTTAAAACCGAATTTATACGCACTGCCAAAGTTTAAAGCCCTATCCTATATTCAATTTTAAATAAATTATTTGTTTTTCATTCTATTTGAAAGAACTTTTTCTGTCCGTTATTCATATGATAAATATAGTAAATATCACAATCACGATATATCAGGGGGAAAAATCATGAAAAGTCAATTGAAAGAAAAAAAATTTGATTTTAGAACTGTTCAAGGAATCTCTTCAAATCAATTGATGCAACACTATCAACTTTATAAAGGATATGTTCAAAAAATTAATCAAATCTGGACAACGCTTGCACAAAATCAATTTTCAGATCCAAATCCAACATATAGTCCTTATCGCGCACTGAAATCTGCAGAAACCTATGCACTTGACGCTGTAAAGCTCCATGAATTATATTTCGAAAATATCATTGGTATAAAAAGAACGCCTTATGGAAACGTACTCTCAAAAATAATCAAGGATTTCGGAACATATGATAATTGGAAAAAAGATTTCTTAAACGCAGGAAAATCTGCTAGGGGTTGGGTGGTAACCACATATGACCCGATAGACAATAAAATTAGAAATTATCTTTCAGATGCACATGATCAAGGCGCAATCTGGCATGCATATCCGTTGTTGGTTTTAGATGTTTATGAACATGCCTATATGATCGATTTTGGGATTGACCGCGGTAAGTATTTAAATCGATTTTTTGAAAATATTAATTGGGAAATCGTAGAAAGGAGATATAACAATATTTTCCATCAGGAGTCCAATCATTCTGAGCCTCCTTCACATTCACAGCATCCCATATATGGCAATCGCGGTTGGATGACAGATTGGTAAATAAAAAAGCTTGGGCAAAGCAAACGCTCTACCCAAGCTATACCGGATCTTAGCAAATGAAAATCCCTTATTCTTTCTGTTGGGGGATAAATAATGTAACGATTTTATATTGGCTTGAATTTGGATTCTTTTTGTTTCTTTTATCGCGAATATATTCTTTCACCTTGTTTTTTAAAATTTCTGTCAGCTCCTGCTTTTCCAATTCTGTCAAAAAACAGAATTCATCAGCAGAAAAATCTTCTATTTCCTCTGTTCCGCTGCTTATATGTTTCGCGATCAGAAATGTCTTCGCAGAAGGCAAATAATATTTTTCAACGATCCCCTGCTTCACTTTTTCATCAACAAGCTGTAAGATGCCTGCCCGATGCAAAACCTTGATATGATAATTTACTTTTGCATGAGGTTCATTCATCTTCTCTGCGATCTGCTTTGCAGTAGCAGGCTTTTCCCCTTCAAAGCATTTTAAAATCTCCAGTCGGTAAGATTTAGAATTCTATTTTATTTTTTCTAAATCGTACAATACAAGAACATCTTCCATACAGTAGCTCCTTTTTTTCAAGCTTATTCCGTTCGATTTTATTGGCAAAACCGAGGGATGTAATTATCTAAATGAAACCAAATTTTCCGAAAAATAAATACTGGAAATTAAGCCTCCATAATAAAATAGGTAATATCATCATCATATCTCATTTTGTCGGATTCTTTAAAAATCTTCTTCAAGATGGTTTGGTTTAAAGTATGCAAATCAGCATTTCTATTTTCTTGCAGCAATCGGATTAGTTCTGATTTTCCCATCAATGCATTTTCTTTAAAACTTTCTGCCAAACCATCTGTATAAAAAATCACCCGATCTCCTTTTTCTAATTTAACTTCTGCATTTGTAAATTCTGGTATGTAGAGATCTCCAAGTTTACAAATAGGGAAACCTTTGCTTTGATTTAATATTTCTACTTCTCCCCCTGCCCTAACCAATATGGGCTCAACATTCATTCCCCCAGAGCAATAGGACAATATCCTATTCTTCCTATGGTAAATGGCTTTAAAAATTACAATATACATGTCGCTTGGAAAATTCCACTCGTTAAATTTTCTATAGAATTGAAGCAATGTTTTTGCCGGTGATAATTTTTTCCCCTGCTCCCCTTGCTCATCTACCGGTATCATCGCTCTATCTGCAAACACTGTCATCATCGCAGCAGAAACACCATGTCCGGATACATCTGCAATATACATCCCGATAAAATCATCATCGATGGGATGAATTTGATAAAAATCTCCGCTCAACGATTCACATGGAATATATCCGGACACAAATTTTACATCATGAATATTTATTTCCATAGGTGGGAGCAGCGTTTCTTGAATCCTTTTTGCATACTCTAACTCCTCAAGCATCTTTTGATTTGCTCTTCTAATTTCAAACGTTCTTTTTTCGATAACCTTTTCCAAATCCTCCGCATATAATTTCAGTTGATTCCTTGCCTTGTCTGCTTGCGCATAAGGATGATCCAAATTAAAAACAAATATTCCTCTAAAAATCATAAACAATCCAATCAATCGATATGTGTGTCCAATAAAATTATAGCTGCAGCATTCTCCACTTCGCAAAATAAAAGCAATTTCGGCAAAAGCACTTAAAGCCGCTCCAGTTGCGATCTTTAGAAAAGATTTGTCTCTTGTGTGATGATAATCTTTGATATATAAAATGCTGACAGCACTAAATAATATCGCTACAACATATCCTAAAAATATTTTTGACTGGCTGAATGGGACAAAAGAAAAATTAAGGGAATACGTCTTGTATATTGAAAAATAAGAGAGCAAACAAACCAATCCAATGCTGCCTAGCAAAAAATAATTTCGATTCCTTTTGATAGTCTTTTTATAATGAACCAACGCACAGCAGAACATCCCCACAGAAAGAATCAATCTTGATAACAGCCAGATATTTTCCGCTCTCGCAAACAAACTATCTTTTAATATATAAAATGTTCTCATATACGTGACCATGTGAATAAAGTTCAAACAGCCCACGATAAAAAATAGATTAAAATTAATCAATCTTCGAATCCGATTCTCTTTTGCATACGTATAATAAGTGATCGAGAAGACAATAAAACA